>JASHRI010000010.1 GCA_030037435.1 Candidatus Acidiferrales bacterium
CTGGCTCCGACGCTGAAGAAGTTCCTGTCTTCGCGCGGCGACATTATTTCCGACGACCGGTCGAACACGCTGATTATTCGAGACATTCCGAGCACGCTGCCCGTGATTGACAACTTGATTCGGCAGCTTGACCGCAGATCTCAGCAGGTGGAGATCGAAGCTCGCGTGGTGGAAGCGAGCCGCAACTTCGCGCGAGATATCGGTTCGCAGTTCGGCGTTTCGGCTGGCAATCCGAGTCGCAGCAATCTGATCAGCGGCGGCGCTGGAGCGAGCCCGTTCACGCGCACATTTGCCACGCCCACAACGCCAGGGCTGCCGGTGCCGCCCGTGATCGTCAGTAACGGCTCTAGCTCAGGAACTCCAACATCGGGTCAGATTCCACTTATGTCGAATCTGCCGGCGGCTACGCCTACAAGCGGACTTTCCTACAACTTCACTTCAACGAACTTCGCGTTGGATATGATCATCACCGCGGCTGAGAGCCGAGGCGTTGGAAAGCTTTTGTCGAAGCCGAAGATCATCACGCAGAACAACGAGAAAGCGACCGTGAAACAGGGCGTGAAGATCCCCGTGCAGACGATCGTCAACAACACGGTCTCGGTGCAGTTCGTCGATGCTGTACTGGAATTGGACGTTACGCCGCAAATTACGGCAGACGGCACGGTCTATATGGACGTGACGGTTGAAAATGACCAGATCGATCAGTCGATTCCAAGGGTCGAGGGTATTCCCGCGATCGACACGCAATCCGCTGAGACCAAGGTCACGGTGAACGACGGCGCGACGGTGGTCATCGGCGGCGTGATCGTGACCCAGCAGAGCACCGCGATCGAACAGGTTCCTCTGGTCGGAAGCATACCGGTGCTGGGTAATCTGTTCAAGCGGACGACGGTGTCGTCGTCTTCCTCGGAGCTTCTGTTCTTCTTGACGCCCAGGATTCTGCCGACCTAATGGGAGACGGACGTATCTTGGGATAGACTAGCTGCCAGAAACGTGGCGGCGAACGAAAAGGATCGAAAGACGGCCCGGGGCAGGTTCATTCAGAGAATGGATCGGCTCCGGGCCTTTCTGCGTGAATCGCGGTGCGACGCGATCTTAGTCTCCCATCTGCCCAACATTCGTTACTTGTGTGGTTTTTCCGGTAGCGCCGGGCTGCTTCTGTTGGACTCCGCATCCGCTACGCTATTCACAGACAGCCGCTATACGCTTCAGTGCCGACAGGAAGTTGAAGGCGCACGGACGCGGATTTGCACCCACGGGCCCATTCGTGCAGTCGGGGACGAACTGCGAACGAGCCGGGGCCGTACACGCGTGGCTTTTTCGTTGAGTTCTGTCACCGTCGCGCAGCGCCAGGGGCTGGAATCCGCAACAGGCTCGCGTGTTCGCTGGGTAGGTGATCAAGCAGCTGTGGAGAAGCTAAGAGCGTTAAAAGACGCTTTCGAGGTCGACACCATGCGCCAAGCGGCGGCGCTCATCAGCCGAGTAGTGGATGCCGCCATTGAAGGTATTCGACCGGGTGTCACGGAGATGGACCTCGCTGCGAAGATCGAATTTGAAATTAAACACGGAGGCGGTAGCGGCCCATCGTTTGAACCGATTGTCGCTTCCGGCGCGCGGTCCGCGTGGGCGCATGCGCGGCCTACGGCTAAACGCCTGGGGAGAAACGAATTGGTCGTGCTCGACCAGGGTGCTATACTCCACGGTTACTGCAGCGATATGACGCGCACCGTATTCATCGGGCGGGCGCCGCGGAAAGTCCGGCAACTCTACGAAGCGGTTTTAGAAGCGCAAGCGGCCGCCAAATCGGCGATTCGGCCCGGAGCCAAGGCCGGCGACATTGACCGGGCGGCGCGGCGAGTATTGACGAGAAACGGTTTCGGCAGGTATTTCACTCATAGCACAGGGCACGGGCTGGGTCTGGAAGTGCACGAATTTCCCCGAATTGGACGGCGCGAAGATACAGAATTGCGGCCAGGCATGGTACTGACGGTGGAACCCGGCGTGTATCTTGAAGGCTTGGGCGGCATCCGCATCGAAGACGACGTGCTGGTGACTGCCCGCGGCGCCGAAGACATAACCACATCTCCCCGAAATTTTATCGAACTCTAAATGGCTAAAAAAAAGAAGGCCGGCACGAGCGCCCGAGCAGGCGTTCACGGAATGGACCTTTCTGAAATGGAGCACCTGCTTGCCTTCATGGAGCAGCATGGTCTCGAGGAATTCGAGTACGAGAAGGCGGGAACGCATATCCGTCTAAAGAAGGCTACGGCGCACGCCGCGACGGCGTTTCGACACGTCCCACCTATGGAGTCGATCGCAGCGCCCGCTATTGCCGTCCCTCACCCGCCGCCATCATTTCAGGCGGGCGGGCGGGAACGCCACGCCGAGCCCGCTCCAGCCGACGACCTTCACACTATTAAGTCTCCCATTGTCGGTACCTTCTATACAGCGCCCAGTCCGGACGCCGCTCCCTTCGTAACTGTTGGAGCCAAGGTCGAGCCCGGGCAAGTGCTGTGTATTATTGAAGCGATGAAACTGATGAACGAGATTGAGGCCGACGTGGCCGGGGAAGTGGCTCGCATTTTCGTTGAGAACGGTAGCCCTGTCGAGTACGGACAGGCGCTCTTCGGAATTCGAGCGAGAACGGGTTCGACCGCAAAAAAATAAGGCCTTCCATCGCACGGCGCAATCGCTTCGGCGGCGCGGGCTCGCGTAACAACGATATGTTCCGAAAGCTTCTGATCGCAAATCGTGGGGAAATCGCTCTCCGCGTGCTGTGCGCATGCAAGGAGCTTGGCATCCGCACCGTGACCGTCTATTCCGAGGCGGACCGGCACGCTCTGCACGTTTTGTTCGCGGACGAAGCGATCTGCATCGGTCCTCCACGCAGCTCTGAGAGCTACCTCAACATTCCCCAGGTGATCAGCGCCGCCGAGATCGCAAACGTGGACGCCATACATCCGGGCTATGGGTTCCTCTCCGAAAACGCTAATTTCGCGGAAGTGTGCGAGGCGTCCCACATCGCCTTCATAGGCCCTTCGCCTGAGGTGATCCGCATGATGGGCGAGAAAGATCGCGCGCGCGCGGAAATGCGCGCCGCCGGCCTTCCGATTATCCCCGGCAGCGATGGCGTGGTTCCCGACGAAGACGCCGCCAAAGACGTCGCGGCTGAGATCGGATTGCCGGTGATGATCAAGGCCGCGGAAGGCGGCGGAGGCCGCGGGATGCGTGTGGTGCGAACGAAACGCGAGCTGATTCCCGCATTTCAGACCGCGCGCACCGAGGCCCAACAAGCATTCGGCAGCCCTAACGTTTACATGGAAAAGCTAATCGAGCGTCCGCGGCACATCGAGTATCAGGTGATGGGAGACCGCCACGGAAATGTAACTCACCTGGGCGAGCGTGAATGCTCGCTGCAGAGGCGACATCAAAAAGTTCTCGAGGAATCGCCGTCGCCGGTGCTGGACGCGCCGACGCGGGACCGGATCGGCAAGCAAGTGGTCGACGCGCTGCGCAAAGTGGGCTACTCGAGCGCTGGGACGGTCGAGTTTCTTCGCGACGCATCGGGCCAGATGTATTTCATCGAAATGAATGCGCGCATCCAGGTCGAGCATCCGGTAACTGAAATGGTCACGGGAGTGGACCTGGTGAAATCCCAAATTCGGATGGCCGCCGGCGAGCGACTCGAAAATGTAGTTGGCACCGTGAAGCATCACGGGCATGCCATCGAATGCCGCGTCAACGCGGAGGATCCCGAGACGTTTGTCCCCTCGCCCGGGCACATCACGGCCTTTCGAGTTCCTGGCGGGCCCGGAGTCCGCGTGGATACCGCAGCGTATGCAGACGCGATAGTGCCGCCCTACTACGATTCGCTGGTCGCCAAGCTCATTTGCCACGGAAACGACCGAAGTGAGGCCATCTCACGGATGTCGCGCTCTCTCGACGGATTCATCGTGGAGGGCATCAAGACGACCATTCCCCTGCACAGGCGTATCCTGAGCGATCCGGATTTCGTGGCCGGCAAATTCGACACTCATTTTCTCGACCGGCTGCTGAGTGTACAGTCCAAGTAGAGATGCCGCTCGAGCACGCAGGGAGACGCCGCTTGTTCCCATCCTTGTACGCGATTCTTGATCCCAGCCTTGCGCCGCGATCGGCGACGGAATTGGCTGAAATCTGGGCCGAAGCGGGGGTGCTGTTGATTCAGTACCGCGATAAAGACTCCTCTTCCGCCGAGGTTTGTGCACAGGCGAAAGAACTCGTCGCCAGGTTGTCGCCAAGCGGCGGTCTTCTCATCCTCAACGATCGTCCTGACATCGCTGCGATTGCCGGTGCTGCAGGTGTGCATGTTGGGCAGGACGATCTGCCGGTGGAGCAGGCGCGTCGAATCTGTGCGCCACCGCGCTGGGTGGGCGTTTCGACACATAACCTCGAGCAAGTCCGCGCGGCGGCTGCCACTTCGGCGGATTATATTGCTGTGGGGCCCATCTTCCCGACGGGCACAAAACAGAATCCAGATCCGGTGGTCGGAGTCGGCTTTCTGCGCGAAGCGAGGCGGCTTACGCCGAAACCTCTCGTCGCCATAGGCGGCATCACCCTCGAGCGTGCCGCCGAAGTTCTAGGTGCCGGCGCCGATTCCATCGCCGTGATTCGAGATTTGGTTTCCGCGGGAGATCCGGCCGTTCGTGCGCGGGAATTCGTGGCCGTTGCAACCAAGGCAATCGCGGATCGCAACACGAGTTAACCATCGATGGCCCAAGAAGCAAGCGCGATCGGGACCGCGGCCGCTTCGTCCGGCGGAGAACTGGTCAAGGGTCTCGGCCTATTCGATTCCACCATGATTGTGGCGGGATCGATGATCGGTTCCGGGATTTTCATCGTTTCCGCCGATATCGCGCACCAGGTGAAAAGCCCGGGCCTACTGCTGATCGTCTGGCTGGCATCGGGCCTGATGACCTTAATCTGCGCGCTCAGCTACGGCGAGCTGGCAGCCGCCATGCCGCACGCCGGCGGCCAATACGTCTACCTGCGCGAGTCCCTCGGCCCAATCTGGGGCTTTCTGTACGGCTGGACCATGCTACTGGTAATCCAGACCGCCACGATTGCCGCAGTTGCGATTGCATTCGCCAAATTCACCGCGGTCATGATTCCATGGTTTTCCGCTTCGGCCTGGATTGGAAAGGCGGGCACCTTTGGACCGTGGCACTTGTGGTTTGGCTCGCTGGGCCCGTATCAAGTGGGGCTGAATCGGCAGAACCTGCTGGCGATTCTCTCGATTGTGCTGCTTACATGGGTCAACACTCGCGGTTTGCGCACCGGGAAAATCGTGCAGAACGTCTTCACCGTGGCGAAGGTAGGAGCGCTCACGGCTCTGGTGCTATTGGGATTTTGGTTCGCGACCTCCGAAGCTCGCGTGGCGAACTTCGTTCACTTCTGGCGCAATGCAGGGTGGTCCGTCATGCATCCGTATCCGCCGGACGGTTCGACCTGGATGGTCGGCACCATTACGCTCATCGGCGTGGCGATGGTCGGCTCGCTTTTCTCGATGGACGCATGGAATAACGTCACCTTTACGGCTGCTGAAGTGAAAAATCCGCACCGGGATTTGCCTCTGTCACTGGCATTAGGAACTGGATTGGTGATTGTGCTCTATGTCCTTGCCAACTTGGCTTACCTGCGCGTGTTGCCCATTGGCGGCGATCCGCATGGCGCTACCGCGCTGGCTCGTGGCATCGAGTTTGCCGCCGACCAGCGCGTCGCAACTGCGGTGGCGCAGGTGATCTTTGGCCCGCTGGGCGCAACACTAATGGCTCTCGCAATCCTCGTTTCAGGATTCGGCTGCAACAACGGCCTGATCCTTTCGGGCGCGCGAATCTACTATGCCATGTCGAAGGACGGACTGTTCTTTCGTTCTGTTGGCACCGTGAACCGCCAGAACGTTCCTGGGGTAGCACTCGTGGTGCAATGCGTCTGGGCGTCGATTCTGTGCCTCTCCGGCACGTATAGCCAGCTGCTCGACTTTTTAATTTTCGCCGTGGTGATTTTCTACATCCTAACGCTTACTGGACTTTTCCTGCTGCGATGGAAACGTCCAGATATGAATCGCCCGTATCGAGCGTTCGGCTACCCGGTTCTTCCCGCCCTTTACATCGCAATGGCGATATTTCTCGAAATTCAACTTTTGCGATATAAGCCCCAGTACACTTGGCCCGGTCTAATCATCGTGTTGATCGGTGTGCCGGTATACGCGATTTGGCGGATCGCGGCGCGACAGACCGCTACGAGCTAGGCGCCGCCTGGAAAATGCGGCTTTGGTTTGTGACGGGGGAATCAAGTTGCGCGTGAATGATCTGCAGGATACAGGGAGGCAACGGATGGCGAGCAAGCTGCTGGCCACAAAGCCGCTGCACGTGATTATGGAGGAGGCCAATGAATCGGGCGAAGGCTCACTGCGGCGAGCCTTAGGCCCAGTAAACCTGATCACGCTCGGCATCGGCGCAATCATTGGCGCCGGAATTTTCGTGCTGACCGGCCAGGCCGCGGCTACAAGCGCTGGACCCGCGATTGTTCTCTCGTTCATCCTCTCGGGCATCATCTGTGCGTTCGCCGGCCTCTGCTATGCTGAATTCGCTTCACTCATTCCCATTGCCGGTTCCGCATACACCTATGGCTATGCCACTTTGGGCGAACTTTTCGCTTGGATCATCGGGTGGGACCTGATCCTCGAATATGCCTTCGGCGCTGCTACGGTGGCTTCGGGCTGGAGCGGTTACTGCGTAAGCTTTCTCGACGATCTCGGCATCCACATTCCTCCGCGCTGGATCGACACGCCAGGGACGCAACTCGTCTTCTATGGTGGCCACTGGGCAGAATTGGACTCATTGCGCCAAACACTCGCAACGGCGGGCATCAATCCATCCACGCTGCCGCACGCGGTGGCCTCATTCAACTTGGTGGCTTTTTTCGCGATCGCCGCCGCCACGTTCATTCTGATCGTTGGCATCAAGGAATCGGCCAACTTCACATCCGCAGTGGTCATCCTGAAAGTGGCCATCGTCCTGGTGTTTATTGCGGTCGCGGGAATGTTTGTTTTCCACCATCTCGCGGTGGCCTCGACCAATTGGCGACCTTTTATTCCGGCAAATACTGGCAAGTTCGGTGAGTATGGAATTTCGGGGATAGCCCGCGGCGCCGCAGTGATCTTTTTTGCTTACATCGGATTCGACGCGGTTTCGACCGCGGCTCAAGAAGCCAAGAATCCGCAGCGGGACATGCCCATCGGGATTATTGGCTCGCTGGTGATCTGCACGATTCTCTACGTTCTGGTATCAGCCCTGATCACGGCCGTAGTTCCATACACAGATTTGAATGTTTCCGCTCCGGTTGCCGTCGCCATCGACGCAACGGGAGTGCGATGGGGCAGCCTGCTGGTGAAAGCTGGAGCCGTAGCCGGTCTTGGCAGCGTCATGCTGGTGATGTTGCTAGGGCAATCCCGGGTCTTTTATTCGATGTCACGCGATGGTCTGCTGCCTGCTTGGGCCGGAGCGATACATCACCGCTTTCGCACGCCGTGGATTTCGTCATTGGTTGTGGGTGTAGCCGTCGCCGCATTCGCTTCGCTGATTCCAATCGGCGATCTCGCGGTTTTGGTAAACATCGGCACCTTGCTTGCCTTCGTCATTGTGTGCGCGGGAGTGTGGATCTTGCGCGTCAGAAGGCCGGATCTTCCACGCCCGTTCAAGACGCCGCTGGTGCCGCTCGTCCCAATTCTTGGAATCTTGACGTCTCTGGCGGCCATGCTAAGCCTGCCGCTCAAAACGTGGATAAGACTGCTGATCTGGTTGGTTGTCGGCCTGCTCATCTACGCGTTTTACGGCCGCAAGCACAGCAAGGTGCGAAACGCGTCACAGTAAGATCCCACAAAAACTTCAGGGTTCCTCCGGAATGCGTTACTCTG
The DNA here is from genome assembly GCA_030037435.1 of Candidatus Acidiferrales bacterium. Taxonomy (GTDB): domain Bacteria; phylum Acidobacteriota; class Terriglobia; order Acidiferrales; family UBA7541; genus Palsa-295. Next base: position 7,958 of record JASHRI010000010.1, read on the forward strand.
ACGGCTCGGATCGGCGGCAGGGGTGGCTAGAGAACCTCGGCAACGCCGGTTGCCTATGAGCCCCCATTTTGTGCGGCGCTTTTGGCTGTCTCTGCGACGGACGACTCCACTCGACCGGGTTGCCGTCGCGTATCTGCTCTTCTACATCGCCGAGCGGATCGTGCATTATTTCGGAGTTCCGCTCGCGCTCGAAATCTTTCAAGGCTTTCTCACCCTCGCGGTCGTCGTCTATCTCGCAATTCGGCTGGTGCCTTGGGTTCGTTACAGACTCCTCTGGAGCTTGCGCAATCGCGTGGCCGTCGTCTACGTCTTCATCGCGGTCATTCCCATACTCCTGCTGCTCAGCATGGTGGGTATCGCCGCGGTCCTCCTCGAACTGCAGATCGGTGCACATCTGCTGCGGGACGATCTCGAGCGCCATTACAACATCATCGCAGCGGATACGAATGCCATCGCCGCCGCCTTGAGCCGTGAACCTGGATTGAAAGCGGACACCCCCGTACCTCCCAATTCGACCGCCGTCGTAGACCCCGTTCTTTCGCGTCCCGGTGTGGCCAGCGTGATCGCAGCCGCCAAGGCCCAATGGCCGGATTTGCGCGTCTACGTAAACCACGGGCAGCAATTGGTGCACTCGAGGAACGGAGCGGAATTCGCGAATCTGGCAGAGTTTCGCGGGCAACTGTGGTTTGCCGGTGCGGAGAGCATCGTGATTCCGGGCGGAAAAGCCACGGTGCTTGCGGTGGCGCCGATCACACCGGCTGTGCTCGACAGCTTGCCCTCAAATCTCGGCCCCATTGAACTGACGCTCCTAGAGCCGAGCCACGGTCGAGGCGGCGTGCGGCTCGATCAGATTGTGTATGCCCCGCAGCAAGAGGTATCGAGCGGCCATCGCACGCTTGGCCGCCCAGCGCATTGGTTCGACATCCGGATCCCAGGAGTTGCTACGCTCGAAGCCGTGCGCGCCGATACGGGCGCGAACGTGGAAGAGCGGCCGGTCCTTGCCCAATTCGACCTCAGGGCTTCTGCCATCAATGGAGATCTTCTCACCTCCGTTGGCGCCATCGGCCCGACCCTAATAGACATTCTGGCCATCTTTGGCGTGATATTCCTGGTCCTGGAAATTGGCGCGTTCGCCACCGGCTTTGTCTTGACGCGCACAATCACCCGCTCGGTCTCCGATCTTTATGAGGGCACGCTGTACGTTCGTCGCGGGGACTTCGGCCATCGCGTTCGAGTAACAAAGCGCGATCAGCTGGGCGCCCTGGCTGAATCGTTTAACGAAATGACCGGCTCGATTACCGAGTTGATCGAGGAGCAGCGCGAGCGCCAGCGCCTTGAGCATGAGGTGGATATCGCCCGCGAGGTTCAGCGCCAACTTTTTCCGCAGACGGTTCCTTCTCTGCCGGGCCTCGAGGTGGCCGCCATCTGCCGCCCGGCCCGCATGGTGAGCGGCGACTACTACGATTTCATCGAGCTTGGCCCCACCCGCATCGGCATCGCTCTGGCCGACATCAGCGGTAAAGGAATTTTCGCCGCGCTGTTGATGGCCAGCTTGCAAGCCGCCCTGCGAAGCGCGTCAATTTTCGATGCCAATGCCGGCCCTGCTGAGATCGTGGGCAGACTCAATCAGCATTTGTACAAAAACACGTCCGACGACCGCTACGCCACGCTCTTCTACGCCGTGTACGATTCAGAGGAGAAAACTCTCACGTACACTAATGCGGGACATTTGCCGCCGTTCTTCATTTCCGACGGTTGCACGCATTCTCTCGATCAGGGTGGAACTGTTGTGGGGTTGTTCGAGGATGCGCCATTCACGCAGTGCACTTTGCCGGTAAAATCCGGCAGCTTGTTGGTGGCTTTTAGTGACGGTCTTACCGAGCCCGAAAATGTCTACGGCGAGGAATTTGGAATGGAGCGCCTGAAGGCGGAGGTGGTGCGCCAGCGCACCGTGCCTCCAGCTCGGCTGGCAGAAAATCTGATCTCGGGCGTAGAGCAGTGGGCCGGCACGCCCGAACAAGCCGACGACATTACGGTGGTCATAGCGCACATGGCGTAGCAGGCGGTCTGCCCTCGCGGGATTCGGAATATACTTAGATTTCACTCGAAGGGCTCATGCACCGGTGAGTTCTCAGTCATGAAAATTCTAAGCGCCGCCGAAATGCGTGAGGTCGACCGGCTCACCACTGCGCGTTTCCGCATTCCAAGCCTCACGCTAATGGAAAATGCCGGAAAGAGCGTCGCGGAATTTATTCGGTCGCGGGTTCCGGACTTAAGGGGACGCCGCATCGTAGTGCTTTGCGGCAAAGGCAACAACGGCGGTGATGGGTTCGTAGTGGCGCGGCACCTGCTGAAAATGGGCGTGCGGCCAACCGTATATCTCTTTGCCGGCCCTCGCGATCTGAAGGGCGATGCGGCAAAGAACCTGGCGCACTGGAAACGAGCTAAGGGAAAGCTGCATTTGGATCATGGCGAAAAGGGCAGCTTGGCACCATTCGATTCGAATTGTCTGATCATCGATGCGCTGCTCGGGACGGGGACTCGCGGCACAGTCGAAGGCCGGCTGCGAGATGTGATCTCTGCCGTAAACGCGCGACAGCCGGGCTCCATCGTCGTCTCGGTCGATATTCCCTCCGGTCTTCACGCTGATACAGGTGAACTGCAGGGCGTTGCAATCACGGCGGATTACACGGTCACATTCACCGCGCCAAAGCCTGCCCTAACGAGTGGCGGCGACCTGGCCGGCACGGTGGTGGTTCGAGATATCGGTTCGCCTGCGGAGCTTATCGAGGATGTCGGCAAAGGTCATTCGCGCTGGAGCGAGCCGCGCGAATTCGCGCGATTTGCGCTGCCTCGCCGACCTGCCGGAAACAAGGGCGACTACGGCCACGCGCTAGTCGTCGCCGGATCGGTCGGGAAAAGCGGCGCGGCCGTTCTCGCCTCGTCGGCCGCTCTGCGCGCCGGGGCAGGTCTGGTTACGGTCGCCACGCCCGAGCCTGTTCTTCCGATCGTGTCAGCCCACACACCTGAAATTATGACCGAGCCGCTGCCGGCGACTGAGGTGGGAAGCATCTCGACCCGCAGCCTCGCCGATGGCCGCTTCGAATCCGTGGTGAAAGGGAAGCGTGCACTGGCCGTTGGCCCCGGCCTCACGACACAGGAAGACACTCAGAAATTCATTCGCGCAATCGTGGCGAATCGCTCGGTGCCCATGATCCTCGACGCCGACGGCCTCAACGCCTTCGCGAGCCGCGCCATAGAATTGTCGCGCTCCGAGGGTCGGCTCGCCATCACTCCTCATCCTGGAGAGATGGCACGCCTGGTGGGCTGCTCTATAGGGGACATCCAAAATCGCCGTGTGGAAGTCGCGCTGAAATCGGCTGCTGCTTGGAACGCGCACGTGATCCTCAAGGGCCATGAGACCGTAATTGCGTCTCCCGATGGTTCTGCCTACATTAATTCCACGGGCAATCCCGGCATGGCCACTGGCGGCACCGGGGATGTACTCACGGGCATTCTCGCTAGCCTCACAGCGCAGTTTGGCACGGACGATTGGCCGCGCGTGCTCGCGTTTGGCGTTTATCTCCACGGTCTCGCAGGCGACATCGCATGGGCTGCCAACGGCGAAGCGCCGTTGCTCGCGTCGGACTTGATCCACGCGCTGCCCGCCGCGTATCGCCAGTTTTATTCCGAGTGTGGCCGTGGTTAGTCGCGATACCCTCACGCAGTCTTCTGAGGAAACCATTCAGCAGGGCCGTGAGATCGGCGCGCGCCTGAAGCCTCCTGTGCTGGTTTTGCTCTCAGGCGAACTCGGGGCAGGGAAGACCACTCTGACCAAGGGTATCGTCTCCGGTCTGGGCGCCGCGCGGGAAGACGACGTCACTAGCCCGACGTTTACCTTGGTCCACCGATACGCCGGCGCGGCGCGCGTGTATCACGTCGATCTGTATCGCATCGGTGATTTCCACGATCTGGAAACCCTGGGACTGGAGGACGTCTTCTCGGAACATGCTGTAGTGATCGTCGAATGGCCGGAGAGATTTACGCTGCGAACCGATTGGCCCGTCGTGCGCATCCATTTGAGCCACATATCGGAAAACGCTCGCCGCATCGCGGTTTCAGATGAATCTGGCGTTTTGAGCCTGCGCTGACCGTCTGCGCGGCTCACAATCCCATGATCTGAAAGCCGGAATCCACGTACAGCACGTTGCCAGTCACTCCGCGCCCCAGATCGCTGCCAAGAAACACCGCAGCATCGGCCACTTCTGCCGTATCCGTATTTCGCCGCAACGGCGCGTGCTGAGCCACAAGATCGAGCATTTTTCCCAAATCCTTCACGCCCCGCGCGGAAATGGTCTTGATAGGCCCGGCCGAAATCGCATTGACGCGAATTTTGCTCGGCCCCAGCTCGCTCGCCAGATATTTCATCTCCGCTTCGAGTGCTGCCTTGGCGACTCCCATCACGTTGTAATTCGTCACTACGCGAGTCGAGCCCAGATACGTCAGCGTCATGATGGCGCCGCCATTGGACATCAGCGGCGATAGCGCCCGCGCAATAGACACCAGCGAATACGCACTCACTTCCAGCGCGAATTGGAAGCCCTCGCGCGACGTGTTCAGAAACGGCTGATTCAGCTCTTCGTGCTTCGCGGCGGCCAGGCTATGCACCACCACATCCAGGCTGCGTCCTTCGGATTTCAACGATTCGACCAGCCGGTCGATGTCGGCCTGCTGCTGTACTTCGCAGGGATAAAATCCCTTCGCGCCCAGCTCGCGCCCCAGGTCTTCGACCGTCGGTTTCGCGCGCTCGTTCTGGTAAGTGAGTAGAAGCGTCGCGCCTTCGCGCACGAATGCCTGCGCAATTGCGTAGGCGATGCTCCATTTGTTCCACACTCCCAGCACAATCGCCGTCTTGCCTTCGAGTAATTTCGACATGGCTCGACATTCTACCCGGAAACGCAAAGGTCAGGGCGATTCTTCTGCATTTTAGACGGAGGACCCGCGGGATAATCGGCGAGGCGCGCTGAGGCCACGTTTACTAGCTTAGTGCGGGTGGAGGAACCGAAGAAGTTCTCGAATCAAGTCCGACACGAAAGGCCAAAGCGCTCCGAGAATGCCGAGGATCGCCGCTACGATCTTCGACGGCTTCGCGATCTTCGCCGCCACTGCCCCCGGCTGGTGCAGCGCGCAAAAGCCTCCCTCGACCGCTCTTCGATTGCACCGCTGGCCCGAAGGCCCCAGGTAAAGACATGGCCCCTGATCGTCGCTCGCCGCGCCGCTCGGGAGATTCATTTGCAGCATGTCCCGACCGTCGTCCGTATCGGCCAGGACACTCCCCGCGTCTTCCCGCACCCGGTTCACCGTGTACTGGTCTTCAGGCATCCGCGCCCCTATTTCCAGGCCAGGCGGCCTTCTCGGTAAACGCACGGCCAAAGATCATTGTTTTCGTCTCGCTGCCATTGACACTTACGCGCCGTTCCATTGCGCCACGCTTTTTGTCTCGCTAAAGTAAAAGTTTGCCTGCTCGCAGGCCCGTCCTGCATGCTCGAAACGCACATCGAATCACCGACCACCCATCCCGAACGGATGCAGCTGGAGCCTTACTCCGCCGAAATCCGGCTCGCCAACCTCGCCTTAGGTATCGACAATATCCATTATGACGTTTTTCTCAGCCCCAAATTTATCGAATTCGCCCAAAAGTACTTATCGGATCTGATTCGCCAGACGGTCAACGTCAACCTGCTCTACGGTAAGGAAAAGGACCGGAAGCCAGCCGGTCCGCCCGAGCATTCCGCCTTCCGCAAGCTCCTAACGGAAATTTTGCAGGAGTCGCTCACTCGCGCCAAGTTCCAGCAATCGATTGACACCGACCTGCTGCACCGCCTGGCTCTCCTCAAGTTCATCATCCAGGAAATTGGCAATCAGTTTTCGAGCATTCTGGTCGAGTGCAAGGATTGGATTCGTTCGCGCGGCGAACTTTTCGAGCACAGCGAGCAGGCGCACGTCATGCGCTCGAAAATCTCTGAGCTCCAGGCCGATCGCAAGAAAATCTTCCGCGACGTCGGCGAAACGCTCTGCCGCATTTGGCGCGAAGTAGAAGAGACCACGCTCGCGAAAACCCGCCGCGCTCTGTTTGGCGAGGATTTCGCCGCAACCTATCAGCTTGTGCAGAACCGCCTTCTTTTCGTAGAGGGCGGCAACGACGAACATCTTTTCCTGGAACATTACGTCCTGCTCGGTAATTTCGTGAACGACCCTGATCGCTTCGAGGTGTTCGACGCTCTGATGCTCGATCTGGTCCGGGAATGTGTAATGTCGGGCGATAGTGCCGAAGAACTCGGGAAGGCCCGCAAAACTCACGACCGCATGCAGGAACAGGCCCGCTTGCTTCGTTCCGAACTTGATCGCCTGGAGGACGAACAGCAGGAAATGACCGCCCGCAGCAGGGGCGCAGACGATACTTTTCCGCGGCTCTTCAAGCTCAAGTCCGGCGCACCGGCGGTGGGGCAGGGCGAGATCGACGATCTGCGCAAGAAATCGGCTTCTCTCGAGAAAAATCTGGAAGATCTCGGGCCCCAGATCATTGCTGCCAAGCAGCGTGTCGACTTTCTGACGGGCGAGATTCAAAATCGCCTGGGCGATTACCTGAATCAACCCGCCAATGCGCGACTACTTTTCGACGCGCGCATTTCTGCTAGCGCAACGCCCCTTGCTCCCGATGCGCGAGCACACTTGCTCGAAGAGTGGATTCACCGCCTGGAAGAACGCGACTTACTCTTCCACATGCTCGCAGGCTACGAATTGCGTCAAATCGCCGGCGAATATTGCCCGCCGGTCCACCTACAGCAGCTAAAAAAGGCTCTTGTGAACCGCGAGGAAGCCAAGCGAGTCGAGCATATCCTCGGTCAGTTTCCGGCTCGCAAGATTTCGATGAAGAAATTCGACGAAGCGTCGCGTGCCATCCGCCGCCGCAATCACGAGGAAACCTTAGCCACGGGCCTGCAATTCGCCGAAGACCTGATGCGCCTGCGCCGCGACCGCCGCAACTATCAGCAGGTCGCCGCCTGGATGGAGCGCATTAACCTTGTTCGCTCCGAACGCGCTCGCGAGCTCTCCCGCGCCAATAGCAGTCTGTACGAATTTCTCCATCCCGAAGAAGTCCGCCCGGCTGACGATCCCATCGTCAACCACGTAGTCATCAAGGCGGACGTTCGCGGCTCGACCGGCCTCACGAAGGATCTTCTGGCTCGCGGAATGAATCCCGCGTCTCACTTCAGCATGAACCTGCATGAGCCTGTGAAACGCATGCTCGAGCGGTATGGCGCTGCAAAGGTGTTCATCGAGGGTGATGCCATCATCCTTGCCATCTACGAGACGGAAGGGACGCGCGCCACCCAACGCGCCGTGGCTCGCGCTTGCGTGCTGGCGCGCGAAATTCTTGCCGTCACGGAAACCTACAATGCTCGTGCGAAAGCCGGCGATCTTCCTCCACTCGAACTTGGAGTGGGCGTCGCCTTTCAGGACTCTGCGCCTTCGCTCTGGATGGACGCCGATTCTCGCATCATGATTTCCCGCGCCCTCAATCTTTCCGACCGCCTCTCCAGTTGCGCAAAAATGGCGAAGCGTTTGTTTCAAGGGAATCCATCTCCCTTCAACGTTTTTCTTCTGCAGTCCCTGATGGACGATGCCGCCGCTGACGAAGGCGAGGAGCTCCTCGTCCGCTACAACATGAATGGCATCGAACTCAACGAAGAGGGTTTTCAAAAGTTGAGCTCGGAAATAGCGCTCGCTCCCATGGCGGGGAATTTCCCGTTGCCGTGGGGTAAAGAACGTGTTCAGCTTTATTTTGGCGAAGTTCCGCTCGGCGAATCTCTGGAGCCCGTGGTCATCCGCAAGGGTTCGGTGCGCCAACTTCTGCCTGGGGGAAAAATCGGCGCAGCAGGGAATCGTTCCTACTACGAAGTCTGCACCGACGCAAAGCTGCTCGACCTCGCCCGGCGCAAAGTCTCTGCTGCCTCATCCAAAAACTGAAGCCACACCAAGCCCGCAC
>JASHRI010000011.1 GCA_030037435.1 Candidatus Acidiferrales bacterium
GGGTAAACGGAAGGCCGTGAAAATCGGCCACGGTCCCGCCACTGTGATCGGCGCGCCGCGCGAGCGGCAGCCGAGAGTCAGGAACGTACCCCGGCCGGTTAAAGCCGGCACTCTCCGCGCGAGAGAGTGCGGCTACGAGCCTCGCTGTTTCTCGCGAGGCTTTTTTGTTGGCAATTTTCGGCAGTGGGTCAGTTTGAATTTTGACCCCTTGTGTCACGATCAAGAAAATTCAAACTGCTTCACTGCCCAGATTTCGCGCGCGGAGACGGATTGCGTTACGGACGGAATCGCGGGATTCGTGCGGTGGCGCTCGCGGTTGCGCTGATTGGATGCGCTACGACGACGGCGAGCGCGCAGTCGAAGAGCTACACGGTGACGGACGAAACCGGGCGGCGAATGAAAATACCCGCCGAGGTGAAACGGATCGTGACGCTGGCGCCGAACCTGACTGAAACGGTGTACGCGTTGGGATCGGATGACCGGCTGGTGGGCGACACGAACGAATGCGACACGCCGCCTGAAGCGAGGTTAAAGCCGCACGTGGGCGACGCGCAGAATCCGAGCCTGGAAGCGATTGTGGCGCTGCATCCGGATTTGGTGCTGGCGACGACGTCGATCAACCGAGCGGAAACTGCCGACGCGCTGTTGAAGCTGGGCATACCGGTGTACACGAGCGATACGCACACGGTGCGGGGATTGCTGGCGTCGATCACGCGGACGGCGGAGATCGTGGGCGCGAAGCAGCGAGGCGCAGAACTGGTGGGGCGGTTGCAAGGGCGGCTGGACGCGCTCGAATCGCGATTGAACGACAAGCCGCTGGTGCACGTGTTGTTTGTGGTGTGGGAGGATCCCCTGATTACGATCGGGCAGGATACGTTTATCGCCGATGCGTTGCGATGGGCGGGCGCGGAGTCCGTGATTATTTCAAAGCAGAATTGGCCGCAAATCAGCATGGAAGAGGTGGTGCGTCTGCAGCCGGACTACATCGTGATTGCGGGAAGTCACGGTGAGACGACGGCGAGTGAGTTGAAGGATTTACGCGCGCGTCCCGCGTGGCAAAACCTGGACGCGGTGGAACAGGGGCATGTGGCGAACGTGAGCGATGAGATGCTGCGGCCGTCGCCGGGGCTAATCGACGCGATAGAGCAGCTCGCGCATCAATTCCATCCCGCAGCATTTCCAGCGAAATCGAGCGAGACGCAGAAATTGAATAGGAAAGGTTCACGAGCGCAGAACGGCGCCATAGCAGAAGAGGAGTGCATTTTTTGCGGCCTCTAACTCCGCGGCGCGTCTTCTGGATTTGCCTGGCGCTGCTGGTGGCGCTGTTTGGCGCGGTGGTGATTTCGCTGCGGATGGGCGCCTATCCGATTTCGGCGAGCGAAATCGTCACGACGCTATTCAAAGGCGCGCTGGGACGCTGGAACGAAATTCCGTCGGAATTTCGCGTGGTTGTCTTTGGGTTGCGGCTGCCCCGCATCGTGCTGGGAATTCTGGTGGGCGCGTCGCTCTCGACCGCAGGCGCGGGATTTCAGGCGCTGCTGCGGAATCCGCTGGCCGATCCGTACGTGCTGGGAGTTTCGGGCGGCGCGGCCGTGGGTGCTCTGTTGAGTCTGATTGTGGCGCCGCACACGCCGGGCGCGATCCAAGCAGCCGCTTTCGCGGGCGCGGCGCTAACGATTGCGGCGGTCTATTTTCTTGGGCGGCGCGGTGGGCAGATCGATAGCGCCACGTTGCTGCTGGCTGGCATCGCGGCTGCCATCTTTTTTTCAGCGATCATCGAATTTTTGATGACTTCGCTGAACGGGCGCGACTTGCGCGGCATCGCTTTCTGGCTGATGGGCGATCTAGAGACGACTACGCCGACGAACCCGCTGCGGTGGTTTGAAGCGCTGTATTTCGTTTTTGCCGTGGCCGCCGGAGCGATCTACGCAACTTCGTCTGATCTGAATTTGATTCTTACCGGCGAGCGCGAAGCTCGACACCTGGGAGTGGACGTGAAGCGCGTGAAGCTGGTGGTGTATCTAGCGGCTTCCGTGCTGACGGGATTGGCGGTATCGGTGAGCGGCGCCATCGGTTTTGTTGGGCTGTTGGTGCCACACGTGATGCGAATGATGTTTGGAACCGATCACCGGCTGCTGATTCCGACTTCGGCGATAGGGGGCGCGCTCTTGGTCGTCCTGGCAGATACGCTGGCGCGAACGATCGTGGCGCCGACGGAACTGCCGGTGGGCGCAGTGACCGCGATGATTGGAGCGCCGGTGTTCATTTATCTGATGCGGAGCAAAGTGCGATGAGCGCGAGGAGCGACGCACCGGCGAAGGGCCAAGGCTCCGCCGTCGCTACGGCTGCGCCGCCGCGACTGAAAGTCGAGCAAGCAACGTTTGCCTATGCGGCAACTGACCGCTCCGAGCCGAAATTCAGCTTGGGCCCTGCGACGTTCGAGGCGCGAGAGCATGAGTTGGTGTCGATTCTCGGGCCGAATGCCAGCGGCAAATCGACGCTATTGGGATTGCTGGCGGGCCTGAATAAGCCGCTCTCGGGGCGCGTCGAGGTGGACGGAACCGAAGTTACGGCGCTCGATTTGCGGACGCGCGCGCAGCGCATAGCGCTGGTGGCGCAGGAAAGCGAACTGCTGTTTCCACTGCGAGTGTGGGAATACGTGTTGCAGGGGCGCTATCCGTACGGGCGGCGGCTGCGATTTGAATCGCAGGAGGACTGTTTGCTCGCCGGAAACGCACTGGCGCAGGTGGGCGCGGATGCGCTGCGCGATCGTTGGATGGACCGGCTTTCAGGCGGCGAGAAGCAACGTGTGATTCTGGCGCGAGCGCTGGCGCAGCAGCCGTCGCTGCTGCTGCTCGACGAACCGACACAGCATCTCGATATCGGCGGCAAAGTGGAATTGCTGCGGCGATTGCGGCGGCTAACGGATGAGTCGCGTTACACCGTACTCGTGGTGACGCACGAGTTAAACCTCGCTGCGGAATTTTCCGACCGCATCGTGCTGCTGAACAAGGGAAAGTGTCTGCGCGTGGGAACGCCCGCGGAAGTCTACGAGCGCGATTTGCTCGAAGAAGTATTCGACGCGCCGCTCGAGGTGGAAGTGCGGTCGAGCGGACGTCCGCGTGTGATTCTGCGGGGAAATCACTAGGGCCAAGTTTCTGAACGCCTGAATTCGTGGAGCCGACAAGCGGTCTCCACAAGCGGCACTCGTAAAAATCATCGAGTGCCGTCCACAATCACCGAAGACTCCGTGCACGGGAAGACGGTGAAAAACCGTCGCCGCCGCGCGACTGTAAGGCGGAGGAATTTTCTCGGCGCGAGCCACTGACCCGCACAGCGAATCGCCAAGATTCATTGCCGGGCTGGGAAGGCCGCGTCGCAGGCCCCGATTCGAGGGCCGTCCGCCAAGCCAGGAGACCGACGGAGTCTTCATCCGGATACGCGTTTTTTAAACGCGCCGCCGGACAACCTTCAACTCCCGCGCGTGAGGGAGAGGAGGATACGATGAAACTCCGCAGCTTCGTTACACTGTTTTTTGCGATTGCCCTGTTTTTTCCCTTCTGGACATTGGCCCAAAACTCAACTGCGTCAGGCGGCGCGAGCATTCGCGGGACGGTCTACGACCCGCATGGGCGCGTGGTGCCGGACGCAAGCGTTAGCCTGATCGATTCCCTTGCCCAGGCCGCACAGACCGAGACAAACGCGCGCGGCGAATATCGATTCGATGGGCTGCGAGGCGGAACGTTCACGGTAGCAGCGAACGTTCCAGGATTCACGAAAGTGTCTACTGAAACAAAATTAGCCCGCGACAAGGCCGTCACGGTGGACCTGCACCTCGAGCTCAGCGCGGTGCAGGAGCAGGTGGTGGTGTCGGCGTCGCTGGGGGGCGCGCTGTCATCGCAGATCGGTTCGTCGGTAAGCGTGGTGAGCCAGCAGGAAATCCAAGATGAGGGGGTCGAAACGCTGGCCGATGCGCTGCGGAATATTCCGGGCGTCAATATCAACCGGACAGGACAGATGGGAGCGGTGACGAGCGCGTTCATTCGGGGCGGAAGTTCGAATTACAACCTGGTGATGATCGACGGGATTCCGATGAACGATTTCGGAGGCGGGTTCGATCTATCTCCCCTGCCGGTCGATGGCGTTGAGGACGTAGAGGTGATGCGCGGGCCGGAGAGCGCACTCTACGGGTCGAACGCCGTGGCTGGTGTGATTAACGTGGTGAGCGAGACTGGCGAAGGTGCGCCGCACTTCAGTTTTCTCGGAGAAGGTGGCAGCTACGACACTTGGCGGCTGGCAACCGAAGGAACGGGCGCGCACGACGGCTTCAGCTGGGCATACAGCCTTTCGCGGCTGAGCACACAGGGCATGGTGGAAGACGATACCTACCGGAATCAGACGTCGATTGTCAGCCTCGGATATTCGCGGAGTCCGCGGCAGAAATTTTTCGTGCACTTCTTCGGCGACGCAGGCCGCGACGAAAATCCCGGGCCATGGGGATCCGATCCGGATGGCCTGTACCCTGGCATAGCCGCGGCAGCAACTTTTCAGACGCAGGACCTGTTCGGCTACCAGGCAAATTACACAGAGCAGTTCTCGAACCGCTTCCAGCAGGTTACGACAGTGAGCGCGGCGACCGATCAGTATGGGTTTCCGTCGGGTTCCGGCAACTCGTTCACGGACAATCTGCGCATCACCGCGAATACCCGAAGCGAAATCACGCTTTCCGCAAAGGACGTGCTAGTGGCGGGATTCGAATACGACCGCGAGCAATACAAGGACACGTTCGTGACGGATTCGAGCGGTGTGCCGCTCACGCTGCCGCGCAATACCTACGCATTTTTCGCGGAGAATCGCTGGAATGGCGGCGATCGCTGGTTTTTGAGCACGGGCGTGCGGGTAGACGCGATTCAAACCGGCGCGATAGCGGCCGATGAGGTTGACGCCGGCCGTCCCTTCATTCCGGCGGCGTCGGTGACGCAGGTGGACCCGCGAATTTCGGTGGCGTACCTGGCGCGGCAAGGGAGCGGCGCGCTGGGAATGACGCGCATCCACAGCAGCTTCGGAACCGGCATTCGGCCGCCCGATGGTTTCGAGCTCGGGTTCACAAACAATCCAAACCTCAAACCGGAGAGAAGCATCAGTTTCGACGGGGGCGTGGAGCAGCGGTTCTTCGGAGACAGGGCCGTGGTTGACGTCACGTACTTCTACAATCGATTCATAGACCAGATCGTGACGCTGGGCGGTTCTTTCGCGAATCTCAGCACATTTACGTCGGCGAACATTGCCAATTCGCGCGCAGACGGAGTCGAGAGCAGCATGCGAGTGCATCCGCTTCGCTCCCTGGAGCTTGCGGCGGAATATACGTGGCTCAACACGGCGATTCTGGCGCTCAACGGAAGCACGACCGACGTACAGCTTCCATTTACGGTGGGCGAGCCACTGCTGCGGCAGCCGCGAAGCTCGGCCGGCTATGACGCGACGTGGACGCATGGGCGACTGATGTTGAATTCGAACGCGAGTATTCGCGGAGCGGTGCTCGATCTCGAACCCAACCTCGGAAGCTTTGCGTGCGAATTGGGGTTGCAGTGCTTGTTTCGCAATGGCGGCTACGTGGACGTGAACGCGGGATTCGCATACCGGCTGCCGAGGGGCGTGGAAATCTACGGGCACGTCAACAACTTGCTGAATGACAAATACGAAGAATCGTTTGGCTACCCGGCGCTGCGGCTGAATTTCATGGCTGGAGTGCGATTCAACTTTCCCGCGGAGCACGGAGGGCCTGGCGATTAGGCGTCGGCAAGCCGGTAATTCTCAGGGGGCAAGGGCCGGCGCTTCGCGTTCGACGGTGTGGGTCGTCGGCCGTGCTGTTTCTTTCAGGAAAAGCGTCACAATGAAAAGCAGGAGCATGCCGCCGACAGCCATGAGCATCGTACTGCCGAGCCCGTGACTGTCGGCCAGCATGCCGCCAAGCGTGGGCGCGACCGTGGCGCCGATCAGTTCGCCAACCATGTTGACCATGCCGATGGCTGTGCCCGTAAGTTCGGGCGAGACGCTTTCGGCGGGAATTAGCACGATGATCAGGGCGGCGATGGCTTGTCCGCCCTGCGTGAGGAATAGAATTGCGGACAGCAGCCACAGGTGTGAGTAAAGCGGACGAGCCAAAAGCGCGAGCGGCAGCAGCGCCGATATCGCGGCGAGCATCAGCAGGATAGACTTTCGGCCCAAACGGTCGGAAAGAGCCGGAAGCAAAAACCCGATGAAAAAACTGCCAAGCCCGGCGGCTCCAAGCAAAAACCCGGCGGTGCGAGGGTCCTGATGCATGTTGCGGGTGATGAAGAGCGGCGCAAATGTGTTCTGCAAAAATAGCCAGGAAATGAAGCCGCCCGCGCCGATGGCGGCGAGCCAGATGTTGCGTAACTTCAAGACTGAGAAGTAGTGCGATAGCGAAGCGCCGCGTTCGCGCAGCGCCGCGCCCGCAGCCGATTGCTCGGGCTCTTTGATGTACTTCCAAATCAGAAAAACCATTATCAGGCCCGGAATGCCGGTAACGAAGAATCCCCAGCGCCAGCCGAAACGCGATGCGATTTGGGTGGTCAGAATCGGCGCGGCAAACAGGCCCACAAGCGCGGCGCCACTGGTGACGATGCCGACGTTGCGCCCGCGGCGCGAGCGAGCGGAGGACTCCTCCAAAAGCGCGCTGATGGCCACCCAACACGGCCCCTCGGCGAGACCAATCAGAGCGCGAATCACCAGCAATTCGTGGAAGCTTCGCGCCAAGCCGGAAAGCCACGAGAAAGCCGAAAAAATAAGGACAGCCGGGATCAGGATTTTCCGCCGGCCAAAACGGTCGGAAGCTGCGCCGAAGAGCAGCGAGCCGATCGCCCAGGCGATCGAAACCACCGATGCGAGAAAGCCGATTTGTTGATCGTTCAAGCGAAAAACTGGGGCGAAATACGGCGCGAGGTAAAGCTGGGACATGCGGTCGAGAAAGACCGTGCCCCAGGTGAAAAATAGAATGGCTACTAGCGTACGCTCGTAGCGCCTTGAAATATCCACGCAGTCCTCGCGTGAGGCGGCGATTTCACCGCCGAGACGGCTTCCGCAGGTTGCGTCAATTTATGCTATGAGATGCGGCGGGTCAACAGAGTAGCCGCCAAAATGGGCGGTAGTGGCAAGCGTGTTGCACGAGGGCGCGTGCGAGCTTGCGTCGGCTCGATGCTATAATTTGCACCTTGTCATGAGCCGAACCGCACAAGAAGCGCCGCGCGTGACTCCAGAGGTGATGGCGCGCTACGAAGCCGTCATCGGGCTGGAGGTGCACTCGCAACTGCAGACATTGACCAAGACGTTCTGCGGCTGCTCGACGAAATTCGGCGCCGCGCCGAATTCGAATACGTGTCCGGTGTGCCTGGGGCTGCCGGGGGCGCTGCCGGTGCCCAATGCGAAGGCGCTCGAGCTGGCGCAGCGGGCGTCCCTGGCGATTCACTGCACGATTCAAGGGCGCTCGCGTTTCGCCCGTAAGAATTACTTTTATCCCGATCTGCCCAAGGGCTATCAGATTTCGATGTACGAGCTCCCGCTTTCGACCGGCGGCTGGGTAGAAATCGAAGTCGAGGGCGAGAAAAAAAGAATCGGGATCACTCGCCTGCACATGGAAGACGACGCGGGAAAAAGTCTGCACGAAGGCTTTCCGGACTCCGACCGCTGGAGCTACATCGATTTCAATCGCTGCGGCGTGCCCCTGATTGAAATCGTGTCGGAGCCCGATCTGCGCACGCCCGCGGAAGCCTACGCTTACCTCACGAAATTGAAGCAAATCCTGGAATACACGGAAGTGAGCGATTGCAATATGGAGGAAGGATCGCTGCGCTGCGATGCCAACGTGAGCGTGAGGTTGCGCGGCGCCGCGAAATTCGGCACGAAAGCTGAAGTGAAGAACCTGAATTCGTTCCGCTATCTCTCACACGCGCTCGAATACGAAATCGAGCGGCAAATCGGCGTGCTGGAATCGGGCGGAACGATCACGCAGGAAACGCGGCTTTGGAGCGTCGCCGCAGGGCGCACGGAGCCGATGCGCTCGAAGGAATTCGCGCACGACTATCGCTATTTTCCCGACCCGGATTTGCTACCGGTCTCCGTGTCTCAGGCGCGGATCGAGGAAGTGCGGCGGTCGATGCCTGAGCTGCCGGACGCGAAGCTGGCGCGCTTCCTGAGTGAATACGGCATCACGACGTATGACGCCGGCGTGCTGACGGCTACGCGCTCGTTGGCGGATTATTTCGAAGCGACGGTTCGTGCGGGCGCTCCCGCAAAAGGCGCGGCCAATTGGATCTCGGTGGAGTTGCTACGCCGATTGAATGACGCGGGCCGCGATATTGCAAACTGCCCGCTTGCTCCAGGAGCGCTCGCCGAGCTGCTCCGCAAAATTGAGAAGGGCGAAATCACCGCCGCGAGCGGCAAGAAAGTGTTCGCGCAGATGTTTGAGACGGGCAAAAGCGCCGCAGCGATCATTGCATCCGAAGGGCTCGCGCAGATCACCGATACAAGCGCCATCGAGCGGATCGCGCGCGAGATCGTCGCAAAAAACCCAGACAATGTCGCGAAATATCGAGGCGGCAATGAAGGCGTCTTTAAGTTTTTCGTCGGCCAGGTGATGCGCGAAACCCGCGGCCAGGCCAATCCGCAAATCGTCAACGAAGTGGTCAAACGGATTCTCACCGAATAGTTCACCAAATCACTGGAGATGCCAACGTGCTCAAAGAAGGCGATCGAGCTCCCGATTTCCGCACTCAGGCCGACGATGGCAGCACCGTCGCGCTGGAGGATTATCGCGGCAAAAATCTAATCCTCTATTTCTATCCCAAGGCCAACACCACGGGCTGCACACACGAATCGATCGATTTCCGCGACGCGCTGGACAAATTCAAAGCGCTGAACACTGCCGTGGTGGGTTGTAGCGGCGACACGATGGAGGCTCAGACCAAATTCAAGCAGAAGTACAAGCTGAATTTTCCCCTGCTGGCGGACACGCATTTCAAAGTCGTCGAAGCCTACGGAGCGCGGCGGATGAAGAGCTTCTTCG
>JASHRI010000133.1 GCA_030037435.1 Candidatus Acidiferrales bacterium
GTAGGCGTCAGCAGCGTCCACGTTTGCCCGGTGACGAGTTCCCATTTGTCGTGCCGTAATTGCACGAAAGCGAGGCGCAGACGAAATGAGTCGCTCTTGGTGCTGATATTGGAATTGGCTGGCTCGAAACCATTGAAATCGCTTTCGATGTAACCAGTCACGCCAATCGACTTCGTTGGTTGCGCGTCCACTTTCAACGATAGGCGCGACCCTTGGCCGGTAAAACGAAACTCCGAGAGTTGCCCGAGAGGAAGCGAGTTGTTGTACGGCAGAATCGTGAAATTCGTGCCCAGGCCACTGCCCACGTCGCGGCTGCGGAAAATGCCGGTGAGATCCACAAAGCCGCCAGGAGTGAATTCCGCGCCGCCAATTTTCAGCGAAAGCGGATTTTCAGGCGCAACGATATTGATAGGCTGCTGAGACTGAGAATTCTGTGAAGCCAGCGACGAAGCGGTGACGCCAGCGCTGGGAGGAACCACGGGGGCAGCAGATGACGCCTCCGTTTTCGCCGAAGCGCTAGGCTCAACGCCTAGCTTCGATTCGAGAGCGGCGATGCGCTGCAACTCGTCATTAAGTGCCGCGCGCTCTGAGTCAAGTTCTTTGCTGTGCTCGGCAAACTGCTGCTCTTGCGCCTGCACAGCCTGCCTCAATTGCTCGAGCTCTGCCGCAATAGGCGATGCGGCACCGGGCTTGGAGGATTCTGCCCCGGTTGCGGCGGGCTTTGCCGGCTGCGTTCCGGCGGCAGCGGGTTGAGAACTGCCAGCGTCACCCCCTGCTGTTGTCGCTGTGGTTCCTCCGCCGCCGGGCGCAGCCCACGATGGGATCGCAGCAGCGAGAAAGAAAACCAGCATAAGAACAATTTGTTTCGCTCTTCGGGTCGAAAGTGTCGACATTCGTGTCTCCTGAGATGGCAGCCTTACGGATCGCTGATCCGCAAGAAAAAGTTGTGGTGACGCTTGCTTACGGATTTAAAACAGGCGGAATGCTAGTTGCGGCTGCGACAACAGAGGTCTGCGAGGTAGGTATGGTCCAAAATGCCAGCAGTGGCGTTTCGGACGTCTAAAAGAACGCGAAACAGGGGCCGGTGCTTCGGATCGCTGTGCACGCGCTGCCGCAAGGATTCGGCGTCTTCAAACGGAGCGAGCGGCCCGTCGATCCTGCGGAGCACTTCACCGAGGGAAATATCTTTGGGCGGACGCTTGAGCTGGTAGCCGCCGTTGGCGCCACGCAAGCTCACCACGATCCGGGCGCGTTTGAGTTCGAGGAGAATCGCTTCGAGGAATTTCTCTGGCAGATGCTCCTCCGAGGCGATGTCCCGAATCTTGACAACACCCGCAGGGTGACGCTGGGCCAAGACCGTCAGCGCCTGCAGAGCGTAGAGTCCTCTTTGGGAAATCTTCACCATCCGCCTCAAAGCCCTAGGATTAATCTCTAAGTCTACCTACTTAGTAGACTTTTGTCAACCAAGAATCTGCGAAAAGTGAGGTCTCGTTGGGGGCAAGGCGGCGGGAGATTGCGGTACGGCACGGTGCGGCGTGGGTGTGGCGGCGCGCCGACGAACCACTCTCTAGGACGACAAAGAAAAAAGGAGCCGGGCGCTAGGCTGAGGGACCCGAGCGCCCGGCCATTTCTCACCCATCTCCGCAGGGTCTGGGTAAGAACTCGCTAAGCCGCGCTTTCGCCATTGCGCATGAATTCATAGCGCTCGATGGCGGCAGCTACTCCAATATCGCCGGAGGTTTCCGGGCTACTTCGCAGCACCCGGCCCAAGCAGCGAACCTTTACCGGTCCGGCTTGGGTCAACTCGTGGGGCAAGGTCATGACGATCTCGACCGGCGAACCGCTTCTCAGTCCCTTAGGCAAGTGAAAATACAGACCACGGGAGCTGACTTCGCGCGATTCTGTCGCGGCCTCACCCACCACGCTTTCATCCGTCCAGCGAACCGTGAGAGGCAAACGCATCAAGAAACGGCGTGATGCACGTCGTTCTTTCAAGGACACGGGAAACTCCCTTTGAAAACGCCTTCAGGATAGGTCTGGCGCGAATTTTCGCCAATAGCGCGATGGAGCTAATTCTGCTCGGTCCATTCGGTACGGAAGTACTATAGCGCTCAGAGGTCTGTAACTATAACCTATCAGGGAGCTTGGGGAGGCATCGCGTCGCAAAGGGCTCGATGTGCCATGCAAGCTCAATCTACCGCCGCTTTTTGAACCGCGCGAAGGACGCCCTGCAGAGTGAGTATTCCCGCGAGGCGCCCGAGATCGGAGCGGCTGACGACTGGAATCACAGGCCAGTCTGAAACCCATCGCAAAGCCTCTTCGAGCGATTCGTCGGGGAACAGCAACGGCAGGGGACCCTTAGATTGCACTTCTGCAATCGTGCGATTCGATGCCAGCTCACTCATCTGCCGCTCAATTTCCTCTCGATCCAGCAAACGCCAGTCGCCCACTCCAGCGCGCAGCAACAGGTTAGCCTGTTTGGCCTGCGCTGTTCGAGCCAGGACGTCGGCAATGCGCTCGTCGGGTTGCACGATCACGACGTTGTCCAGCTGCATCGCGTCCTCAACCATCATTGCGGTTTGCTCGCGACGTTCTTCAACTGACGGCAGAATCAGACCGTTTTGACGCGTTAGCATGTCGAACAGCGCGATCTTTTGATATTGACGGGAGATCAGATAGGCAATGAGGCTCGACACCATCACCGGCAGGGCCACAGTATAATTTCCCGAAACCTCGATCACCATGAATATTGAAGTTATCGGCACACGTAGAAAACCTCCGAACATGGTCCCCATTCCGACCAGGGCGAATGTGCCGACGGAAACCGTGAGACTCGGAAAGAAATGATGTTCGATGGCACCGATGCCGCCGCCCAGCATTGCCCCGATGAAGAGTGTGGGCGCAAACATGCCGCCAGGTGTGCCGCTGAGAAACGAGAAGCCGGTCGCAACGATTTTCAGGACGGCCAGAACGAGCAGCAACTTCCAAGTGAACTGCGCGTGCAGCGCCTGGTCCATGACGGCGTAACCGGCACCCATCACTTGCGGCATCCATATTCCGATCACGCCGATCGCCAGCCCCGCAGCGGATGGGAGGAAATAATGCGTCCATCGCGGAAGCGCAAGGATGCGCGGCCGGGCATACTGGAGCCATTTCGAGAAAAGCAGTGAAGCCGCACCGCCGGCGACTCCCAGCACCGCGAAGCCTAGAAATTCCGCAGGATGGTCGATTCGGACCGGTGGCACGCGAAATAGCGGCTCCGGTCCCAAAAACCATCGCATTGTGACCACGCTAGAAACCGCGGCCAGGATGATCGCCCCCAGCACGCCGGCGCTCCAGGTGCCGATTACCTCTTCGATGACGAAAAGAACTGCGGCAATCGGCGCGTTGAATGCCGCCGCCAGTCCGGCCGCGGCGCCGACCGGCACGATCAGCCGAATCCTCGATTGCGAGAGTTTCAGAGAACGCCCCATCGCTGACGCAATTCCCGCGCCCATTTGGAGTGAGGGGTCCTCCGGCCCGAGCGACTGGCCGCTGCCGATAGCAAGCGCGCAGGTGATGAACTTTCCGATCACCGTGTCGAAGGGAACGTAACCGTTTGACACGTAGACCGCCGCCTTGGTCTGATTCACGCCGCTCCCTTGCGTGCGAGGGAATACGCGGATCGCTAACACCGCGACAAACAAGCCCGCAATCGTTGGGACTAGAACGACCCGCAATGGACCGGGAGACATCGACGAACCTAGCAGCACGAACTGAACCCATTCGATGGCGACTCGAAAACACACCACGGCGAGACCCGAAAAAACGCCGATTAGTACAGCCAGGAAGAGAAAAAGCTGACCCTCGCGGCTTGTAAATATCTTGCGGATCCACGAGCGCCAATGAAATCTTGCGCGCGCCACCAGCGGCGTCGGCGCGCTGGCAGCAGCGGGCTGCGAAGTTCCCAGAGAAGCTGATCCACTCACGGGTTCGCACCCCCGTGGCCTTTTGCGATTAACATCAATGCGCGGTCAGCGCCGGTCTGCGGAGCGCCACATTCCGTCAATGCCGCGTCTTCCATCTGAAATGCCACGGACATGGCTGCAGAGATGCGCTCTGGGTGGCGCTCCAGGCTCGATCGGCTCCAGTCCGGACCCGCGTTGCGCCGCGCCGCAAACAATTTCTGAGCATCGGTCACGGGCGGCGTTTGCGAAAGTGCCTCGCCGCGCTTTTCGGCGCAGCTTGCAAGCCGACTTCCGGCCACATCCAAGGCCTTCGCGGCGTGCTCGGCTTGTTCGGACACACTCAAGCCGGGAAGAAAGGGGTCGATCGTATCTACCGACTCCAATGTTTCCAGTAGTGTCGAAACATCCGCAGACTGGCGCTTGTCCAGTGGCAATTGATTGAAGTATTGAACGGCTTCGGAATAGCGGCCCAACTCGAAAGCCGCCTTGCCCGCACCGACGAGGGCATCATCATCATGGCGATCCGATTCGAGTATCGACCGAAATGCATCAAGAGCGGGCGCCCAAAGCTGCGCTCGCAGCAGCAGCGCACCTGCCTCCTTCCCTTCCGCTATATTTCGCGGTGGAACTTCCTGCCCTAGAGCGATCAGCTCTGGCCGCGCCTCTTCGTTTGCTCCCAGATCGAGCAAGTATTCGCAAAGTTCGCGACGCACCTGCCATCGCATTTCCAAGGGACTCGATTCCCAGACGCCATAAATGGCATCGTGATAGTAGCGAATGGCGTCGGTAGTCGCTCGATCGCCTGCCTCGATCCTGGCCAGCGCCAGATTGATCGGGCCGCTTCCAGGCGATTCCGACAGCAGGCTCAGGAAATATGACTGGGCTTCGTCGCCATGTCCCGCGGCAGCTAAAGCCTGGGCGAGATGAAATTGAAAGGCCGTATTATTCGGCGAATAGACCAAGGCGTTTCGATAATCGCCAAGCGCTCGCGCTGCATCTCCCTGCTGAAAGGCCGAATCGCCTTTCGCGGACCATTGGTCAGCCAGCGTGTGAACTTTCTTGTGATATCTGCGCGCGACGAATGCGGTGATGGCAAAGAAGAAGGCGAGGGAGACGAGATACGCGAACAAGATGCGTTCGCGCGAATGGCCGCCGTTCTCGGTTTTCGAGGCTGTGCCGGACAACGATTCGGTCGAAGGCGGCGTGTCGGAATCCGGTTCGGTCATGAAACACTCGGGCGATTAGAATACACGAACAGCGGATGCGACGGTCTAAGGAACCGTGTGTAAGGCTGGGACGGAAATCCCGCTGCTACGTGGAATCGATCAGGCGGTGGTGAATCGCGTAGAGGGCCAGTTCAAGCCGGTCGGAAACGCCAAGCTTATCGAAAATATTGTGCAAATGATTCTTGACGGTCTGCTCGCTAATGAAAAGTTTCTCGCCGATTTCCCGGTTCCGAAAGCCCTGGGCCACCAACTGGACGATTTCCTTTTCGCGGTCGCTTAGCAGCGGCTTTTCGCGGCGCTGGCCAGACTCGGCCGACTTTTTAAAGGCATCGATCACTTCGGCGGTCATCCGATTGTCGAGCCAGATTTCCCCGTCGTAAACTTTCCGTATGCTTTTCACAAGCAAATCACTGGCGGATTGCTTCAGCACCACTCCGCGTGCGCCGAGCCGCATCGCCCGGACCACGTCTCGATCATCTTCCGCAGCCGTGAGCACGATCACGCGAGTGGGCAAAGTATCGAAATTAACCTCTTCCAGCACGCCCAAGCCGTCCTTGTCCGGCATCCGGAGATCGAGCAGCAGAATGTCCGGCTTGAACTTGCCGAGCATTTTCGTGCATTCGACGCCGTTCGAGGCTTCGCCGATAATCTGCACATCTTCGGCCGCCTCGAGCAGTTTGCGAAGCCCGTCGCGAAAGATCGCGTGATCGTCCGCCACCAGGACTCGAATCGCCTGTTTCGCCTTAGTCATGTTAATGGATTGGAATCTCGACTGTTAGACGCGCGCCATGCCCCGGATTCGATTCAACTGTCAGAGTGCCACCCACGCTTCGTGTTCGCTCCTTGATGGAAATCGGGCCAAGACGCAGACGGTCTAACTCCTCACTCGAGTAGCGACCGGAAAAGCTAAATCCCAAGCCGTTATCGTCGACGATCAGATGCACGCTTGCTTCGTCTTGCTCTAGTTTTACCACGACGTGGCTGGCGTTCGCATGCTTTTTTACGTTGTGTAGTGACTCTCTGTAAATCTGGAAAAGCTCCCTGCAAATGCGGTCCGGAAGGCGCAATTGACGGTCGTCGATGAAGAGTTCGACCGCCAAACCGTGCTCACTTCGAAGCCGCTCCGCAAAGCCAAACATCAGCTCGTGCATGTCGGCGCTTTCCACACGCAGCGGCCGCAGGTCGGTCACCATCCTTCGCAACTCATCGCTCTCCTGCTGTACCGTCTTTTGGAGGCCAGCCAACTCTGCGCCGACGCGTTCCGGAGACCGCGGAAGTTTTTTCTGCAACACACCCAATTGAATCTTCAAGCTGAGCAGCGTTTGCAACACTCCATCATGAAGATCGCGCGAGATGCGGCTCCGTTCCGACTCCACGGCGCGGGTACGGAGGCTGCGAAGCAAAAATACGTTCTCGAGCGGAGGACCAATGTGCCGCACGATCTGTTCCAGCCAACGCAGATCCCCCGCGGAGAAGCTTCGACCATTGGCGTTGACCAACAACACGCGTCCGGCCGGTCGGCCGTCCGATTCGATCGTCACCGCCAGCAGCGACCTTACGCCAAATTCATCGCGTGTTGAGTCCGGCAGCGGTGGCACCGTCTGGAATAGTTGGCCCGTCCGGCGATCCCACCCGAACGCCGCGCTGTGTCCATTATTACTCTCCCATCCCAAGGAACTCTCCAGGGAATCGATCAAGAACATCTCGGAGCGGCCGAGAGGCAGGCTTTCCGGCCCGGTGGGCTCTCGGTCGTTCGGCCGGACCTTCCAGACGAACAAGCGTTCCAACTCATCGTCGCGGATCGCGAGGCAGGCCTGCTCGCAGTTGAAGGCCATCACCATCTCGCCCAGCGCACGGCGAATCGAATCGGTGAGTCCCCGATCGAATCGCATTACGGAGGTGATTTTCTGCAGGAATTGCTGCCGGGCCATGTGCTCCTGCTCACGCGCACCCAGAAACCCCATGCCCAGCCCGGATATCAGCGTGCCGCATCCGATGGCGGCCCAGTGCCAGACGCTGAGCCATCGAAACGAATCCCATATCGCCTCGCGCACGACCACCGCCGCTGTAGCCGCGCTTACAAGCGCGAACATGGCGCGCGTGTTGCCACGCATCGCTGAGGCGAACACCGCAAACAAGAAGAGGAACCAAAATGCCGGAATGGAAGGCGTGAGGCAGAGAAAGGCCCCAAGGACGACGAAATCGACCGCGAGTGGGATCCGGAATCGCGAGTCGTGGTAGAAACGCTGCTCCACCACTGCCCCGACAGCCAGTACCAGATATCCCGCCAACAGTAACGAAGCGCCCCGCACGGGCGCGCCAGCCGTTTCCACCATCGCGATCAGCGACAATGCCGCCGTCACCGCACGCGCCAGAGTAATCTGTCGCTCCAGATACATTCGTTCGGTATTTTCCAGGGCCATTTTGGAGGGATTTTCCACAACTAGTCTAACAAGCTACCCGATTCATGCAATTGAGCCGGGCCGAGGTGTCTTCTTTTGGTAATTGCAATTTGCTGCGCAGGATTTACGCGATGGGATGGTGCGCCGATTTGACATCGGGTGGATAATCGTTGGCGTAAATCGACTGGCTCGCGGAGCCGCCGGCTTGTCGCAGCGATACACGCGAAGAGAAGTAGGACGAATCCTGGGAGTAGACTCGAGCCGCCTGCGGTACTGGGAGAGGCTGAGGCTGGTTCGTCCCCGGGCGCGCTGGGGCGAGCGCTTCTACAGTTTTGGCGATTTGGTCGCTCTTCGTACCCTTCAACGCCTGATCGAAAATCGAATTCCCGCGCAGCGGGTGCGGCGCGCGGTGAAACTGGTTGAGCAGCAATTAGGCGCGACTTCCCTGCCTCTGCAAGAGCTGCGCTTCGTCGAGCAGGGCCGCGACGTGCTCGTGATTCCTCCTGGGGCCGATCGCCCATTCAGTCCGCTCAAGCAGCAGTGGGTCTTCTCGTTTGACTCCGTTCCGCTTCCCGCAAGGCTGCATTCGATGATGGGCCGGTCTCCAGAAGAGCTTTTCCAGGCCGCGATCGACTGTGAAGCGAACGAAGACACGCTGCCAGCCGCGATCGAGAACTACCGGCGGGTGATTGAAGTCGCACCCAACTGGATCGAAGCGCATATCAATCTGGGCGTTGCTCTTTACCAGCTTGGCCGGGTTGACGAAGCGCACGCCGAGTTTATCGCGGCCGTTCAGATCGATCCGCAGAACGGAATCTCTCGTTACAACCTCGGGTGCGTGCTGGAAGAAAAGGGCGAACTCGATGAAGCTGTGCGCCATCTACGTCGGGCGGCTCGCGTCATGCCGGGTCATGCCGATGTGCGTTTCAATCTGGCACTGGCTTATGAGAAGCGCGGACAGCGCCACCTGGCACGCGAGCAGTGGAAGCTCTATCTTCGGCACGCCCCCAACGGACCTTGGGCGTCACAGGCCCGCGCGAGGCTGAGGCACCCGTCCTTGCGCCGCTCCGCGCCAATTCCCTTCCCTTCAAAACGGTAATCGGTCGTCCAGCAGCATTCCACGGACATAGGGGGCCTGCGCACGCCACCCTCAGGTTCAAAATGTAATACCCGGGTGGCGGAGGGCGCCAATATATTGGCTTTATGGAAATCAACGACGGCAAGATCGAAGGCGACAGAACCATTGAGAACGACCTGCGACTGCTCGGCACCATCACGGGATCAGCGACGGTAGCCCACGGAGCAGTGTTTGAGCTGCACGGAACCGTCTTCGGAAATGTGGTTGTGGAGGAAGGCGACACAGTTCGTCTCTACGGCACCGTATCAGGCAATGTGACGAACAAAGGCGGCCATTTGGATGTGTTTGGCACGATCGAGGGGCAGTTGATCAAGAGTTCGGGCGTAACGCACCTCGATGCCAATGCAACAGTCGGCTGCGGTATCACCTGACTTCCATCGTTGTGAAATTAAAACCCCGCGCCGGATTTTCCCCGTGATTTTTCGCCCGTCGCAGGAATTTACGCTGTCGAACAAAACCGGTAGCCTTATAATCCTCCGGATTATTCTGAAGCCCTACGCTACGAGTGAATTCGCGAATGAAGATTCGAAAGAGTTTTCTTCTTGCGGCATGTGTCGCGGTTGTCTATGCGGCTTCCGCGGCGACCGGGGGCCAGAACGATTCTGCGCGGCTTGTGACGAGCAGGACCGGACTACCCAAGGTCACGGGGCCCATTCCGGTGACGGGCGATTCTTATCCGTTCATGGCCGCGAATCGCGAAGTAGAGCCGCTGGACTTGGGCAAAGTGGGCTACGTCGAGAAGGAGTATTTGGTCAGCGGCCGCGCGAACGTCTACGAGTATGCCGGCAAAGGCGGCCTGAAGATTCGGAGCGCCAACGCGCCCTACACAACTCGCATTCTGGTGCGCTATCCGGCGAACCCGCGAAAATTCAGCGGCAACGTGATCGTGGAATTGCTCAATCCGAGCGATAAATTCGACGCAGACCTAGTGTGGGAACTGACGCGGAATTATCTGGTCGAAAACGGCGACGCGTATGTGGGAATCACGAGCAAACCCGTGGCGGCGGAGTTTCTGAAAAGATTCAACCCGAAACGCTACGGCGCGCTGCGGTGGGCAAACCCACTGCCTGCCAATCAGACATGCAAGAGTCCCGGACCGGCGCTCCTGCCGGGCCATTCGTCGCCACAAACGGAGGATGGGTTGGTCTGGGACATCGTGACGCAAGTGGGAGCGCTGCTCAAGAGCCGCAGTCCGACAAATCCGCTGGCAAGTCTTCGCGTTCGGTATCTTTATCAGACGGCTTACTCGCAAACTGGCGCGTACGTGGGGACCTACATCGCGGAGTTCCAGCCGCACGCGATGCTCGCCAATGGAAAGCCGATCTATGACGGCTTCCTGATCGGCGGCGCCGCGGGCGTGAGTACGATCAATCAATGCGCGGCTCCGCTCGCGGATGGCGCGCCAGGCACGCTGGTTCGTTCGTCGGCGCCTGTGATACGGCTCATGAGCCTTACGGACTTTTACCGGTTTGGGCCGTTCCCCACCTACCTGGAGCGGAGGGCCGACAGCGACGCTCCGAATGACCGCTACCGGCTGTATGAAGTTGCGGGCGCAGCGCACGTGGTGGCGACGCTCGACGAATCGGCGCCCTCTGAAGCGGACGTCGCCGCCGGCGGGATCAAGCAAGAAAAAGTGGTCTGCAAAGAAACGGAGAGCACCTTCCCCTCACAATATATTTACGATGGCGCGCTGGCAAATCTGGAGCGTTGGGTGCGAGACGGGGTTCCCGCGCCACACGCCGATCGAATCGCGATGTCGAAACCGGGCGATCCGAACGCGACAGCGCTGACCGATCCATTCGGCAATGTGCGTGGCGGCGTGCGAACTCCGTACGTCGACGTGCCCACGGCGACATACTACGGCGAAAGCACGGCGGCGGGGCGCGATACGAATCCGCCGACGTGCACGATTGTCGGCCACATGGTTCCCTTCGACCATGCGCGGCTTGCGAAGCTTTACCCGACCCACGCAGATTACGTGCGACGCGTGAATGCGGACGTGGACCGGCTCGTGACGGAACGTTGGATCACGGCGGCAGACGGACAAAGAATCAAGAACGAGGCAAGCCGCGCGCGAGTTCCGTAATTGACAAGGTGCCGGCTAGGGGCTGATCTGGTGGGCGATTGTGTCCATCAGGACGGCGGCTTCGGCGTCGAGTCGATCGACGACGGCGCCGGGCCAGGCGCTGGTTTGAACGATGACAACGTGGCGGGCCGGATTGACGTAGATCATCTGGCCGAAGATGCCTTCGGCTTCAAAGACGCCGTCGTTGCCGTAGGGAATCCACCATTGATACGCATAGCCGATGTCTGAGGGAGGCTTCGGCATCAGGAACGGAGCGTCGGGGGTGGTGGAATCGCGGACCCAGGATTCGGAGACGATTCGATTTCCGTTGAGCTCGCCCTTATTGAGCATCATCAAGCCGACGCGGCCGTAGTCGCGCAGCGTGGCGTTGAAGCAGGCGAAGGCGCAGGTATCGGGCTGCTTGGGCGACTCGTAGAAGAGCGCATCGCGCTGGGCGCCGATTTTCTTCCACAGATTGTCTGAGGCCCAGACATTGAGGCGCTCGCCGGTGACATGCTCTAGCAGCAGACCGAGCACCTGAGAGTTCACGCTTTGATATTGGAAGGCGGTGCCG
>JASHRI010000134.1 GCA_030037435.1 Candidatus Acidiferrales bacterium
CGCTTACCTCCAGGTTTTCCAGGGAGCGTTGCCGCTGGCCCAAAGTTCTTCGAGAATGTATTTTTCCCGCAAGGTGTCCATGCACTGCCAGAACGAGTCATGGCAGTACGCCATTAACTGACCTTCGCGCGCAAGCCGCTCCAAAGGTTCCTTTTCCCAAGACGTGCTATCGCTGTCGATGTAATCGAATACCTGGGCTTCGAGCACGAAAAATGCCCCATTGATCCATCCCTCGCTCAACTGAGGCTTCTCGGCAAAGTGCGCTACCCGGTTACCCTCCAAGTCCAGTCGGCCGTACCGAGCCGGCGGGCGCACCGCCGTGATGGTCGCGAGCTTCCCGTGAGATTTGTGGAATTCGACAAGCCGGTTTAAATCCACGTCAGAAACTCCGTCGCCCCACGTCAACATAAACCTTTCGTTCTTGATGTACGGCGCAAGGCGTTTTATGCGCCCGCCCGTTTGTGTTTCGTCTCCGGTCTCAACCAAGCGAACAATCCAGTCGAGATCGTGCATCCCATTCAACTCGTGGTGCACGCTGCCTTTAGCCAGATCGACCGTGAGATCGCCCTGCAAAGATGTATGGTCGACGATAAAGCGCTTGATGACTTCTCCTTTGTATCCGAGGGCGATATAGAAGTCCTTGTGCCCGTAGTGGGCGTAATGCTTCATGATGTGCCACAGGATAGGACGGCCACCGATCGTGACCATCGGCTTTGGTTTTACTTCCGTTTCTTCTGCCAGACGGGTACCCTTCCCGCCCGCCAAGATCGCGACTTTCATAACTCTGCTCCTACTTGCGAGGTCAATCTCTCACCTAGGGTGTGCCGGTGGTGGGAACTCCTGCCGCCAAACTTCCGTCGCGGGGATCCCAAGTTGCCTGTTGATTGGAGAATACGGTCGCGCTCGTCGAACCACCACCCAGCGCCGCTCCAGTCCGCTCCATCAGAAGCCGTTTAATTTCAGGCTGGTATGCCTCTCCCAAGAGATAGGCTACCGCCATTCGGCGCCTTGAGTTACCTATTGGGGAGCAATCCGGCTGCCAAAATCGGTGACCTTGGCATCGTAAATTAAGCTGTAAACAAAGCACTTATCTGCAGATTCGAGAGCGCCGCGACCGGCTTGGCGGCTGTTGGAAAACGTTTTCCACGTCAATGTGAGGTTGGGGTAGCGTGGGGGTCAAATTCGCGCAACAGACGATGGCGTACGGAGCGGCCTTAGCCCCGGCGACGCTGGGTTCCCGCGTTTGATACAATCCTCAACTGCTGCCCAAACCGATGGGTAAATCGCTTCCCACGTCCATTTCTCCAAATACTGGCTCCACGCTAGTTCTGCCATTCGCGCAGCCTTCTGGGGGTCCCGAATAATGGCGACACACGCGTCGGCAAAGGCTTCGGCTGAATCCGCGAGATACAATTCACGTCCATTTTGCACTTGATAGCCATACGCACCCAGGTACGTGGAAACAACCGGACACTTCTGGCTAAACGCGTAAGCGATTTTCACGCGTGTGCCGCCACCTACTCGGATGGGTACAATCATGAGACTCCATGTCTTGGTCTCTTCCGAAGGAACCGGTAGCCAGCCGAGCCCGTCAATATTCGTGCCGTGCGGCTTGAGCGCACCATCGGTTTCCGGACCCATGAGGCGCAACCGAGTATGCGGAACTTGAGCTATTACGCGTGGCCAACACTCTTTTACGAACCACTGAATACCGTCGCGGTTCGGAAAGTAGCTTAATGGGCCCATAAATCCGATTTTTGGTGGGAGTGTTACATTGCGATCTGGCTCGCCAGTTGGACGTTCAAACCCATTCGGGATGACGTGAACAGGTGTTGGAAGTCCGAGCTGCGTTAAGTATTCCCTGTCTCCTTCGCTGCATACGCTGACCACTGTAAATCGTTCGCCAAACAGCTTTTCCCTCCGTTTCCAAGCAAATTGCCTTCGCCTAGTAAGCAACTGTTTTACGAGGCCCCCGCCGGCGCTGAAATTGGAATCCTCGTATCTGCTTTCCAAGTCGTCTATATCCAGTACCGACCGAGGCCAGGAGGTATTCGGAAATACGTCGGCCGAGCGAGCTTTAAAGAACCAGATGACATCGAACTCCTTCAAGGCGCGATGCATCAGATCCACTGCTTCCGGCCCTACACAGCATCCGAACGGATAATTGCTTTTCGGATCAAGTGCCCACCGCAGGTTTTCGGTAATCCCTTTGTTCGGTCGCAGCGTCACCGGTATGCGGTACGCCGGCTTTGCCTCGCCCTCAAGAGCTGGCGATCCGGTCGTTTCTACATGCCCGGCCAGATGAATGGCCTCGACGGTTCCAATCTGCTGCAATGCACGTAGCACGTTGATTGAGCGTACATGTACACCAGTCGGTGTTTCGCCTGGCCAAGCTGGCGTAAGGTACAGGATGCGAGGCTTCCGAGTGTTCAACTTCGGTTCCAATTCGCAGGCCTCCGGGCGATCTGAGGAAATTACTTGCAGATCAAAATGGAGACCGGCCCACGACATTAGGCAATGTGACGGTAAATAAGCCTTCCACTAAGCGGCAGCAAACGATTTGGCATGTACGAAATTATGCAGTTTCCCAAGCGCCGTTTCCAGCCGCTGGTTTCATACAGTGAGGAATGCTCGGGAAACGTCCAATACGCAAGCCTTTTCGGGCAACCCACCCAGTCACTCTTGAACCCAACCAGTCCGCCATCTTTCTGCTCCGTCCGGCCCAGGTCGAATCGCACGGCACCGCGCGATTTCGCCGCACACATCGCCCGCCACAATAGCCATGTCATAGCACCCAAATTGTGAAACCGCGAATCAGAACAGCCGTACTTGTAATACCCGGAATCTCTGAAATAAAGAGTAAGGACGGCCGCCACAGGTATTTCGCCCATATACGCGACGTGCATCTCCAGCGCGTCGCCCTGGCAGCGTATCAGATTGCGAAACCAGGAGCGCGGAATCGGGGGTAGGCCGTGCCGGCGCCGCGTCATGACGAGCAAGCCATAAAAGTCCGTGAGTAGCTCGTCAGACCGGCCGCTTTTTTCGACTAGGCCGGCACCTTCCGCTCGCCTGATCTGGCCTTGAACGGAATCCTTGTCGAGGCTGCGAAAAACATCCTCTACCGGCGAATGGAGATCGATGGCGTGCAGCCAATATTCAGCTATCGACGAATGATGCTCGGTCGCCTGACCGAGGTTCCAGTCGGCCGATCGAACCTCCAAGTATTTCCAACTCTGTCGCTCCAAGGCCGTCTGCAAGTATCGAATGATGAAATTCAGCTCATCGGGTGAGTCGCAGAGTGGTTCACAGTGATCCGAAAACGGCAAGGATATCAGCCGGTGTCCGGTGATCCAGCTGTTTACCCGGCAGAACACGACACCATTTTCCAGCGCGGCGGTCGAACGCGACGCGGTGAACACCACCGGTTCATACCCGTATGTCGACTGCAGCGCCTCAAGCCACGCTCGCGTATGAAAGACAGATGCGCGCGGGTGGCGGTCAACAAGCTCCTCCCAGCGATGGTCCCGGATTGGATCAAGTTGAAATATGTTCATCTGGACGAGTGAAAGATTTTGAGATGGTCTATTTCTGAGCGGCCCATATGAAGCCGTTCGATCGAAGTTCTTGTCAGGCGTGCGAAACCAGTGTTTTCGGCGCGAAAGCTGTGGCGGTTTGCCTCGAGAGCCGCAAATCGTGCAGCAACAGCTTGAGCTCATTAATCTCTTCGCGTACCGGGCGGCACAAAGTGATGGCGAGCAAGTAAGCCGCCGCAAAACCCGCGGCGATTACAAAGAGCGCCGCGACATCGCTCGCCGGGTTCACGAACAGCGAAGCCGATTCGCCGGATAGGACCCCGACAAGGCTTACCGAAATTGGGAATACGATCGCCCGCCCTAGAGCTCGGAAGGTCAGAGGCGTATCTCGGAAGCAAAATCTCATTACCCATGGAAGCATCGCAATTTGCGCAACCGAGCACCATAGCGCAACGGCGTTGATTCCGAAAGGCAACGCAAACGCCAAAACGCCCACCCCGATTACGGAGGTTATCAACGTCATTCTCAGGAACCGGTCTGTGCGGCCGCTACTAATCAAGACCCAATTGGTCGATTGAAAGAGAGGCTGGGCCAGTGCGGAAATACAAAGAAGCTGGAAAATGGGGGCAGCTTCCTCCCACTTGTTTCCCAAAAGGATGAGGATTGTGGGCTTTGCCGCTATAAAAAGAAAACCGAAAAGAGGCGCGCTGATCCACATGATCAAATTCAAAGCACCGAGGTAGTACCGCGCAAATCGACGTGCATCTCCCTGAATCCTACTGAGCGCGGGTACCGCGACGCCACCGGCCGGGATTAAAATCTGATTTACCGGCTTCATGAGCAAGTTAAAGGCTCTGGAGAAAAGGCCCAATGGCTCGGCTCCCCAGTAGCAACCGATCAGAATGTTGGAAGTGTTGCCGCTCAAACTGCCAATCAGGTAAGAAACCGCGACTTGACTACCGAATTTGACCATCGAGCCGACATCGGCGGCGCGGCGTGGCTTACTTGGCCTCCAGCTGATCATCAGCCACGATGAGAACATCTGGATCAAATTGGCAGTCAGCGGAAAAGCGATGATGGCCCAATATCCCGCACCTTCGATCGCCATCGCGATGGCCACGAGCACGCCTAGGAAAACGCTGATCACGTTGCGAACGGCCAGGGCCCTAAAACGCATCTGCCTCTTGAGCAGCGCGTCTGGCTGAACTCGCAGGCCGCCTATCAGGAATGTCGGCGCCAAAACAAGTGTAATGAGAATTAACCGCGGTTCGCGATAAAGCCACGCCAATACGGGGGCTAACGCGGCAGTCAAGAGCGTCAGACCTAGACCAACCGCCGAATTTATCCAAAAAAGCGCGTTGACTTGGCCAGGGGTGATTTCCGGCCGCTGAATCGTCGCTTCTGACAAGCCCAAATCCGCAAACACTTGGCCCAGCCCCGTGACAGCCGTGGCCATGGCCACGAGTCCAAAATCCGCAGGCGTTAACAGCCGAGCCAGTACGATCGTGAAAATCATGCCTAGCGCGAACTGAGAGGCCTGTGAACTCGCGATTAAAACTCCTCCCCGAACAGACCTGCCTTTTAAATTGTCGTGTAGATGGTCAGTCCTTAGATCTTCCAATAGACCCTCTGTCACACCGAGTGGGATGAAACACAACAGCTTTAAGAATTCGGTCGGACGGGTAACACTTATGATTCTCTAAGTTCGGAGCGGTCTTTATGGGAACTTGGGAGCGTACCCTGATTGCTCACTGTTAACGGGAGTGGCGGCCGAGCAGTTCGGAATATACGCGCATCGTCAACTCGCCCACCGTGTCCCAGGAGTGACGAGAAGTTGCGAAGTCTTCTATCCTCTCGCGTCGGTCTGCAAGATTTTTATATAAATCGCTAGCAAAATAACGATCGATCACTCTGGCTAAGTCGACGGGATCGTCAGGCTTAAACATAAAACCCGTTTTGCCTTCGACGATTTCCTCTCTGAGACTTCCGACGTCGGCGGCGAGCACGGGCAATCCAAAGCTGTATCCGAGAAATAGAACCCCACTCTGATAGATGTGCCTGTAGGGTAGTACTAAGATATCTGCGGCTTTGAAATACACTTCTATATCGTGGTCCGGAATGAACTCTGCTCTGACCA
>JASHRI010000135.1 GCA_030037435.1 Candidatus Acidiferrales bacterium
AATCGATTCCCACGGGCCTGTGGTCATCGTCGTACTTCCTGTTCCTCGATCGTCTGTAGCTTCGGTTCGCATTTGTGGCGGCGCGTGCGAGAATAGCGCGCGCATGAGCAATATGATTAGCCCGCGCGCCCTTCCGGCGTTTCAGCGCAGCTTGCTCGCATGGTATCGACGCCATCGCCGCAAGTTGCCTTGGCGTGCGAGCCGCGATCCATATCGTATCTGGGTGGCCGAAGTGATGTTGCAGCAGACGCGCATCGCGGCCGTGATGCCTTACTACGGGCGTTTCCTCGAAAAATTTCCCACCGTCGACGCGCTGGCTCGCGCACCGCAACCTGAGGTGCTGCGGCTATGGTCCGGCCTCGGCTATTACAGCCGCGCGCGAAATTTGCATGCTGCGGCGCAGCAGATCGTCGAACGGCATAGCAGCAAATTCCCGCGCGCGGTCGAAGCGGCGCTCGAACTTCCCGGAATTGGCCGCTACACAGCCGCCGCGGCCCTGAGCATCGCGTACGATGTGCCGCTCGCCGTGCTCGACGGCAACGTGGCGCGCGTGCTGGCACGCCTCGGCGCTATTCGCGGCGACCTGCGGGCGCCGCGGCGCTGGAGTGAACTAACCGCGTGCGCCGAGCGACTTCTTGCGCGGCGAGAGGCCGGCGATTGGAATCAGGCGCTGATGGAATTGGGTGAGACGGTTTGTACGCCGCAATCGCCGCGCTGCACCGATTGCTGCGTCGCGCGCTGGTGCCAAGCGCGCGCCCGCAACCTGACGCGGCAAATTCCCGCGCCGAGGCGCAAGCGCGCGGCGATTCACATCCGCATCGCGGCCGCGATCCTGCGTGATCCGCGCGGCCGTACGCTGCTGGTCCGCGATCCTGGCGCGCACGACGGCGTGCTTTTCTCGCGGCTCTGGCAATTCCCCGCCGTCGAGGTGGCAAGCCAACCGAAACCGGAGCTTGCTGCGCATCTGGAGTCCATTCTCAAGATCGATGCCGCTTCATTCGATCTCGAACCGTTGCCTGCGGCACGCCACGGCGTCACATTTCGCAATATCACGCTGCTGCCGTTCCTGGCGCGCGTCGCGAGCCTGCCGAAGCGCGCACGCACGCGCGTTTTGCCACTCAGCCAGCTGCCGGACCTTCCCGTATCGAGCGCGACGCACAAAATTGCGGCCGCTGCCGCGGGGAGCGCTGCAAACCATTAGCCGATTCGCGTCGAGTCTCTGTGTAGCCGCAAAACCCGCCCCGCCGGGTGTTAGCATTCTGAAGGGACCATGGCTTCCGCAGCGCAACCCAACGCCCCGCCGCTTCCGGCGGTGCAACGCTATTTCGAGATCTCGCTGTATCTGCTCGTTTCGACCGGGGTGATGGCCGTCATCTCGACCGGCAAGCTGGACCCGGTGTCGACGCTTCTTCCTCCCGCCGCGCTGATCTACAAAGGCCTGCGTATCGTTCATGGACGCGGCCCGGAGCTTTCCGCCCGGGTAGCCACTTGGCTGGTGCTGCTCTATTTCCTGTTCTTTCCGCTCGATCTGTGGGTGGTCTCGCGCGACCTTGCTGCTGCCGCCCCCAATCCTGCTCTGTATGCCGCGCTGCTTTCAACGATCCATCTTTTGCTGTTCGCCGTCGTGGTGCGTCTGTATTCCGCACGGACCAACCGGGACCACGCATTTCTCGCTGTGCTTGCTGTGGCAGCGATGCTGGCTTCGGCGATTCTCACTGTCGAGACCGGTTTTCTAGTTGCGCTGGCCGTGTTTCTCGTCCTCTCGGTTTCGACGTTCGTTTCGCTGGAAATCCGCCGCAGCGCCGCGGGAGCGGTATCGGCTCCAATCGAATCCGGCTCGCCGGCGGCTCGCCGATTGAATCGCGCCCTGGGAATCACGTCCGTTCTTGTTGCCGCGGGAGCGCTGGCCGTGGGAGGTGTTCTGTTCTTCGTGATTCCGCGATTCACAACGGGCTATCTGAGCGCGCTCAATCTGCAGCCCCAGCTGATGACCGGGTTCACCGACGACGTTGCACTCGGCGAAATCGGGCGCATCAAGGAAAATTCCTCGGTCGTCATGCGGATTCACGTCGACGGCAATCCCACTCGCGCGGAGGATATTCACTGGCGCGGAATCGTGCTGACCAATTTCGACGGCAAGCGATGGTTCACACCCGAGCCCGAGCAGAGTCAGTCCGTGCTGGTTCCGGAACTGGACGGGACGTATCGACTGGGCGATTTCATCGCCACTTCCCGCTTTTCCTCAACGCTCGCGCCAAGCGATTTTTATACGCTGCATTACACCGTCCTGATGGAACCGCTCGCCACAGACGCCATTTTTGTCGCTCCGCGCCCGGTCGTGCTGCGTGGACGCTTTAGCGAAGAGGTTACGCGGCCCGGCGGGCCTCCGCGCCGCGGCTATCTGCTGGCAGACGGTACCGGGTCGTTCTTCAATCCCAACCGCAACATCGTAAAATTGCGCTACGAGGGCACCTCGCGCATTCCTGCGATTTCGCCGGTCAAATTGCGCAAGGCTCCGCGAGTTTTTCCTGATCCGATTCTTGCGACCTACCTGCAATTACCTGCTGCTCTCGACCCGCGTATCCCTCAACTGGCCAAGCAAATCACGGCCCAATCGCATAGCGAGTACGACAAGGCCGTGAATGTGCGCGGCTATCTGATGGCGCACTACAATTACACACTGGATCTGTCCGGTCCGCCGGTCGACGACCCTCTTGCGAACTTTCTATTCGTACGCCGCGCCGGCCACTGCGAATATTTCGCGTCGGCGATGACCGTCCTTTTGCGCTCGGTGGGCATTCCCGCGCGCTATGTGACCGGATTTCTGCCGGGCGAATATAACGATCTGGCGGGCGACTACATCATCCGCGCCAGCGACGCGCACAGTTGGGTCGAGGTCTATTTCCCGAACTACGGATGGATCACCTTCGATCCCACGCCGCCCGGAAACGAAAAAGGCGGCGGCTTGCTGGCTCGCATGGGACTCTATTGGGACTGGTTTCAGTACACGTGGGACGAATGGGTGATCAGCTACGACTTCTCTCACCAATTGCTGCTCGGGCAGAATATTCAAAGGTCGTCACGCAGCTGGAGCGATCGCGCTCGCGATTTCTACCAGCACAAACGCGAGCTGGCGATCCAAAACCTTTTGGCTCTCGATCGGCGCCTCGAGGCTTGGCGCTATTTCCTTCCTGCATTGCTCCTGCTGCTAGTTGTGCTACTGCTCGCGCTGCGTGGCCGGTCCATGATTCGCTACGGCATCGCGCGTTGGAGCCTGCGCGCTCGCAGCGGCAAAAGCCTTACCGCAGGCATGGCCACGCTTGAGTATTCCGAGATGCTGCGCCTGCTCGAGAAGCGCGGCTGGAAGAAAGCTGCATCGCAGACCCCGCTTGAATTTGCCGCCGCTATTCCAGCCGCCGATCTCTCCGCGCCCATCGCGGAGTTGACCGAAATCTATCAATCCGCGCGCTTCGGCAACCAACCGGCGCGCGTCGACCAGATGTCGTCTCTGCTGGGCTCGATTCGCGACCTCCTCCACGCACGCAAACCGTCGGTGCGATGAAACCCCGCCTTATCATCTTGCTAGCCGCCGTCGCAATTGCCATCGCCGCAACGTTTCTGTTTCCTGCGATTCCACAGAACGAGGCGTATCACAATTTCGCAGACAAACGCTTCGTGCTCGGAATCCCTAACTGCTTCGACGTTCTCTCGAACGCCTTCTTTCTCCTGGTAGGCATCCTCGGGCTTCAGTTCGTTCTTCAAAAGCCCCACGGACGCCAGGCACCGTTCCTCGACGCAAACGAACGCTGGCCCTATTTCGCGTTCTTCATCGGCGTGACGCTCACCGCATTTGGTTCGAGCTACTACCATCTCCACCCGAACGATGCGACGCTCGTGTGGGATCGCGTCCCAATGGCGATTGGCTTTATGGCGCTCGTCGCCGCTGTGCTCGCCGAACGCATCAGCGTGAAGCTTGGCATCCGGCTGCTAGTTCCGCTGATTCTTATTGGCGCGGGAAGCGTGATCTACTGGAGCATTACTCAATCGCGCGGCCACGGCGACCTGCGTCCTTACGGGCTTACGCAATTCGGCTCGCTGCTCGTGCTGGCGCTGCTTCTCGCTCTCTTCCCACCTCGCTACACGCGCGGATCAGATTTCGTCGTGTCGCTCTTAATCTATGGCGTCGCCAAAATCTTCGAAGCTGCTGACAAGCCGATTTTTGCCACCGGACACATCGTGAGCGGTCACACACTGAAGCATTTGGCCGCGGCTCTCTCGGCCTACTGGATTCTGCGCATGCTTCGCCTCCGCATTCCAGTCGCGGACCGGACCGATGTGGCCGCGGCTTCGCTCGCGCGATAGTATGAGTGAAAGCGAGCCTAAGCTGGTGCGCTCGTTGCTGAGCCGTCGCTAGTCTGGCATTAACTTCCTCGCTTCCGGGTCAAGTGCCCTGCAACGTCGATGCGCCGCTGCGCTCTCCGAAATGCACGGGCGTTGGTGCTTGCGCTCACGCGCGGACGTGTTAGCCTGAAGTTGAAATGCCAAAAGTAGGATTCGTCAGTCTGGGCTGCCCCAAGAACCTCGTCGACAGCGAGGTGATGATGGGCATTCTCGCCCGCGCGGGGTACGAGTTGACGCCACGCGCGGACGATGCTGACGTGCTGGTGGTCAACACGTGCAGCTTCATCGCGCCGGCGCAGCAGGAATCGGTGAACTCAATCCTAGAAATGGCCGAGTACAAGAAATTCGGCCGCGCTCAAAAGTTGATCGTAGCCGGGTGCATGGTGGAGCGCTATCGCGACGAAATCCGCGAGCAAATTCCCGAAGTCGACGCCGTGATCGGCACCGGAGAAGTGGAAAAAATTCTCGCCGCTTGTGAAGGCCAGCTTCAGCGCCAACCCGACGCTGAAGCGCCCTCGTACCTCTATCACGATCTCACGCCGCGAATTCTGGCCACGCCGCGCCATACCGCCTACATCAAAATCAACGAGGGCTGCGACCATCCCTGCACATTCTGCGTGATCCCGCAGCTTCGCGGAAAATTCCGCAGCCGGCGATTCGAATCCGTGGTGCGCGAGGCGGAAAACCTGGC
>JASHRI010000136.1 GCA_030037435.1 Candidatus Acidiferrales bacterium
GGCACGAGCCGCTCCCACGCTTCCTCCGCTGAATAGTGGCCATCTGAGTCGTCGAGCAAATAGTCAAACAACGCCGATTGCGGCCGAACGTCGTCGAATTGCAGCAGACGCTCGTAGAGTTTGGCCATGACGGGATCATCAAGGATGGCCTGATCTCCGTACTTCCGCCGAAACAAATAAGGCAGGCGCACAGCTACGTCGATGGTGATGAAGTCGCCAAAATTCGCATTGGCGTAGCCCTCTTCCGGCACATCGAGAGGAATTGACTCGGATTTTTCTAAATCGATAGCAAAATTGCTGTGGTCGTATTCATGCCCATGACGAATCAGCACGGCGGGATCGTCGGTCAGAAAATAGTGCGGGAACTCCGCGCTCCCATTTAGCCCCAGTAATTCGCGCACTCGTTTACGAATTGCTGGCGTGGCGTTGCTTAGGCGATCGTGATTTCCGGGAAAGAAGAGAATTTCGATTCGGTCCACGGGGAATTCACGCTCTTCTACGCCGCCAATCTCGGCGGTTCGATACCGCCCTTTCGCCAGTAATTGGAAAACTCCCAGCGCCTCTTTGACGCTGGGTTCTTTGGCCGTCGCCTCGAGGATTCCAAGCGTCTTCTGCTCGAGTGGTTCATCCACTTCCGCCAGAGAAACATACGGCCGCAATTCATCGGAGAACCACAGCGTTGTGCGGCTGAAATCGAACAAATCTCCAGCGATGACCAATTGAAATTCTTTTATTTTGCGCCGCTCCACTTGCTCGGCCATTTGTGCGATGAAATTTCGGTAGGCGCTAGGGTTGAGATTGCGACGAAAGATCACATCCGGGCGCCCGCCGCGCCCGGGGACTACGTCTGAAGCTTCTTCCTCAAAATGCAGGTCGGAAATAACGACGATCATAGGAACCTATGATGCAGCACCATGCCGCCCATAGTCACGCGGCCCATTTGCCAGCGCTGAGACGCTGGGGTAAACTCCCGGGCCTGTGCCCAACTCCTCGCCCATCATCGGTAGCACCATTTCTCACTATAGCGTCAGCGAAAAGCTTGGCGGCGGCGGTATGGGCGTGGTGTACAAAGCCAGGGACACACGCCTCGGGCGGAGCGTAGCGCTCAAATTCCTCCCCGACGACATTTCCCACGATCCGCAGGCCACTGAGCGGTTCCGCCGCGAAGCGCGCGCCGCGTCCGCCCTGAATCATCCGAATATCTGTACCATTTATGACATCGGAGAGTTCGAAGGCCGGCCGTTCATCGCCATGGAACTGCTCGAAGGCCAGACCCTCCGGCACCGGATCGTCGGCAAGGCCATCGAGCTCTCGGAGATTCTGGAGATTGGCATTCAGATCGCGAACGGCCTCGATGCGGCGCACGCCAAGGGAGTGGTCCACCGCGACATCAAGCCCGCGAACATATTTCTGGTCGAACGCGGTCAGGCGAAAATTCTCGATTTCGGTCTCGCGAAGTTGACGCCGATCGCTCGCCATGCCGCCGCTGAAACCGTCGGTGCAACGTCCATGCGCACGGTAACGCACGTTCTCCAGAACGAAGACCTGACGAGTCCCGGCAGCTCGATCGGTACGATCGCTTACATGTCTCCTGAACAGGCGCGCGGCGAAGATCTGGACGCGCGCTCCGATCTCTTTTCGCTCGGAGTGGTGCTCTATGAGATGGCCACCGGGTCGGTTCCATTTTCTGGTTCGACCACTGCGCTGATATTCGAAGGCATCCTGCATTCCGAACCTGCGTCCGCGAAGGAACGCAACCCGCGATTGCCGCTGGCATTCGATACCATTCTCGGTAAGGTGTTGGAGAAAGACCCTGACCTGCGCTGCCAGACGGCCGCTGAGCTCCGCGCTGATCTCAAGCGGCTGAAGAGAGACATCGAATCCAGCCGCCGGCCTGCCGCGGAAAAAAGCAATTCGGATACCGGCTCGCATGCGGTTGCTGCCCGGCAGAAATCCGTCGCTGTACTTTATTTTGAAAACCAGAGCGGGGCGAAAGAAGACGAATACTTCCGGGACGGCATCACCGAGGATATCGTCACCGAAATTTCGAAAATCGCCCAACTGGAAATATTCCCCCGTTCGGAAATGCTCGCTTTCCGCGACAAGCCCGTAACGGCACACCAGGTAAGCCAGCAACTTGGCGCCGCCTATGTCCTCGAAGGCTCAATACGCCGCGCCGGCAATCGCGTACGAATCACCGCGCAGCTCGTCGAAGCTTCCACCCGGCATTCCGTCTGGGCGGAGCGCTACGATCGGCAACTCGAAGACGTCTTCGCCATCCAGGAAGAAATCGCGCGGAGTATCGCCCAGGCCCTGCGCATTACCCTGACGCCGCAGGAAGATAAGATCATCGCGCGAAAGCCGACGGAAAATCCCCAAGCCTACGATTTCTATCTTCGCGGCAGAAGCTACACCCGCCGCGAAAATATGGACTATGCCCTGCAAATGTTCGAGCAGGCCATCAAGATCGATCCGAATTTTGCCTTGGCCCATGCGGGCATCGCGCACCTCTGCGGACTTATCTACGAGATTCGCGAGCAGAGCCAAAAATGGATTGAACGGGGATTGGCGGCATGTGACCGGGCCACGGCACTCGAGCCTGATCTGCCGGAAGTGCTGGTTGCGCGCGCTCGGATCGCCTATGCGCAGAAGAAATATGACGAAGCCGCGTTGCTCGCCCAGCGCGCCATCGAGCGCAAGGCCGATTGCGAAGGCTCCTGGACCATCCTCGGCCGCGCGTATTTCGCTTCCGGCCGCTTCGAGGAGGCTGCCGCGCTCACCGAGCAGGCGATCGAAGCCAACGGCAACGATTACAATACCTATCCGCCGTTTGCCATGGCCCTAGAACGCCTCGGACGTAAGAAGGACGCCGAGCAAATGCGGGAGCGAACAACGAAGGTCCTCCGCCAGCAGCTCGAGCTCGTGCCGGAGGATGTG
This sequence comes from Candidatus Acidiferrales bacterium, assembly GCA_030037435.1. Taxonomy (GTDB): domain Bacteria; phylum Acidobacteriota; class Terriglobia; order Acidiferrales; family UBA7541; genus Palsa-295. The sequence continues at coordinate 2,938 of JASHRI010000136.1, forward strand.
CGCGCTCGAATCTTGCTGGCTGCGAACTTGGCTTATGTGGAGCAAGACGCAGACGAGAGCATGCGTCATCTGGAGACCGCAGTCGCGCTGCGCCCTGGAGATCCCAACACACTTTACAATGCTGCCTGCACCTACGGTGTCCTGGGCAAAAAAAACGAAGCCCTTCAGACCCTAAGGAAAGCGTTCGCGGCGGGCTATGGCAACCACAACTGGGCCGCCAATGACGCTGACCTCAAGTGTCTGCACGACGACCCCGAATTTCAAAAACTCGTCCGTCTCGACGAACGCGCCGCGACCTAAGACTACCTTCAGACACGCCGACTGCTGTGACTACATTGTGAGGACGGCGCGGAACCGGGCCTTGCCCTCCGCAACCCGATCGTAAGCCTTCGGCGCTTCCGCCAGTGGGTACGTCTCCACAAATGTTTTCACTTTTCCTTGCGCGACGAAATCGAGCGCTTCGTACAGATATTCGGGACCGTTTTGTTGGCTGCCAATGATTCGAATACGCTTCGAGAGGAGATCTATCAGCGAAACCGAAAGCGGCTCCGCGTCCGCGCCCATCGCGACGAGCCGTCCGTCCGGTCGCAATCCTTGAATGCTGTCCACCATCGACTTCGTCGAATTCGAAGTGCTGAGGATCACGTCTGCGCCGCCGGCTGCGGCTAGGCTTTTTCCATCGCGGACAATTTCATCCGCGCCGAGATCGTGGATCAACTTATCTTTGTCGGGCGAGTGCGAAATCGCGATTGTTTCAAAGCCCGCGGCTTTCGCATATTGCACGGCCAGGTGTCCCAGGCCGCCGATTCCCAGCACGGCCACACGCTCATGCGGCTTTGGGTCGGCCCAGCGAAGTCCACTGTACACCGTGTAACCCGCACAGAAGATCGGGGCTGCTTGCTCATAGGAAACCCTCTCGGGAATAAGGTAGGTCGCATCCGCATTCATCGGCATGTACTCGGCGTGTCCGCCCTGTGACTGAACGCCCGTACCGTTCAGATAGAAGCAAAACATTCTGCGACCACGCTGGCACCATTCGCAGCGGCCGCAGGTGGATTGAATCCAGGCGGTGCCCACGCGGTCGCCCACCTTCCGCGTGGTGACGTCGGAACCCACGGCGACGATTTCGCCCACCGGCTCGTGGCCGAGGATTCGGGGAAACGGTCCGGGCAAATGTCCGAGCGTTTGATGTATGTCGGTGTAGCAGATGCCGCTTGCGTGCATCTTCACTAGCACTTGATTGGGGCCGGGTTGAGGTTTCGGAACCTCTTTGATCTGCCACGAACTGCTCACAGCCGGAGCGACAGCAGCTTGCATAGCACTTCCTCCTAGCGCCATTCGATGCGCCGTCTTTGCAGTCGGTGCATGATTTTGCGTATTCATCGCCGGTCAGTACCTCCGTTGCGCCGAGCGAAAGACCCACGTGGACGTCCTCATTTCACACGTCCGCGCTGCCGCTTTTCCATCGCCGTTCCGCGCCCTCCAAACTCTGGACACTAAAATCGGTTTGTGCCAGAATCCCGCCGCTGATGCGGTCTTGTAATCTTGCGGGAAAGTGCGATCTTCGCTTCACGCGAAGTGCTACCGACCGGCGTTACAAGCACCAATCGGGAGATCAATCGCAGAGGAGTAGCAACGTTGGCTCGAGAACAGGGTGTGGTGAAGTGGTTTAATGCTTCCAAGGGGTACGGGTTTATTCAACGTCAGTCGGGAGAGGACGTCTTCGTTCACTTCTCCGCCATTCAAATGGATGGTTACAAGTCGCTGAACGAAGGTCAGCTTGTCGAGTTTGAGGTCCGCCAGGGCCCCAAAGGCTTTCAAGCTGAGAACGTCACAAAGGTTTAGCTAGCGTTAGTTCGGACCTCGTCCCGCCAGCCCCGGGGACGAGGTCTTTCGTTTCCTTGACCTCGCTCCTCGTGCGACCGTTCGCGCGAGCGCTTCAGCGCCGGCATGTTTCCCTCCGTCTTGCTACCGCGTCCGTAGGTGCAGGGCATGCCGTCCCGCGCTGGACTCCCGAGCGATTCGAGAGTAGTCTGTCGCGTCGTCGGGCATTAACCACAACGTTGCCAGGCGAGGCCATGCTCCACTCCAAAGCGATCTCTCACCCGCTCAGCGACCGCGTCCACCTCCTCAGCAGGTGCTCAGTTTTTGCGTTCCTTTTTCTCGCGTTGACAGTACCGTCCGTTCATGCGCAGGACCGTTCGCAGGGACGCTCGATGGTGGTCAGCCGTGGAGGAATCGTCGCGGCGGAGAATCCGCTGGCCGCGCAGGCCGGTGCAACGATTCTGGCGCACGGTGGTAACGCAATCGATGCAATCGTGGCCACCAACGCGGCTATGGGTGTGATCGAGCCCATGATGAACGGCATGGGTGGCGACCTGTTCGCAATCGTTTACGACGCGAAAACGCACAAGCTCTACGGATTGAACGCCAGTGGATGGTCCCCTCAAAAGCTGACCATCGATTTCCTTAGGAGTAAGGGCATCACGGATATGCCGCCCTTCGGAATCGACAGCGTAACCGTGCCCGGCGCGGTCGATGGCTGGTCGAAATTGCTGTCGCGTTTCGGGACGAAAAAGCCTTCAGAAGTGCTCGCGCCGGCCATTTACTACGCGCGAGAGGGCTTTCCCGTCCCCGAGTGGGATGCGGAATATTGGCACGAGTCCGAACCATTCCTTCGCAAGGATGAAAAGCTCTCAAGAACGTACTTGATTGATGGCCACGCGCCCCGCGTGGGCGAGGTGTTTCGCAATCCGGATCTGGCACATTCGCTGGAATTGGTGGCCAATGGCGGCCGTGACGCCTTCTACAAAGGAGAGATCGCCGAGAAAATCGTCGATGTGTCGCGGCAACTGGGCGGCACGATGACGTCAGAGGACTTGGCGGATTATTCAAGCGAGTGGGTCGAGCCGATTTCGACGACGTATCGCGGCTGGACCGTTTACGAGCTTCCGCCAAACGGGCAGGGAGTTGCCGCGCTGATGATGCTCAACATTATGGAACAGTTTTCGCTGGCGAAATACGGCCACAATTCCGCTGATGCTCTGCAGGTGATGATCGAAGCGAAAAAGCTGGCCTATGCGGACCTGCGCCGCTACGTTGGCGATCCGCGTTTCAGCCACATTCCGGTGGAAGGGATGCTTTCCAAAAGTTATGCCGACGAGCGCGCTAAGCGAATCGATATGAACAAGGCAAATTGCGATGTCGCGCCGGGCGAGCCTGAGCTTCCAACGAAGGGCGATACAACTTACCTGACGGCTGTAGACAGCCAAGGCAACATGGTGTCGCTAATTCAAAGCAATTATGAGGAGTTTGGTTCGCAAGTAGTTGCCGATGGAACAGGATTCGTTCTGCAGGATCGCGGCGGACTTTTCACCCTTGATCCATCGTCGCCGGACGCACTGGCCGGCCACAAGCGGCCCCTGCACACGATTATCCCTGCTTTTATGGAACGCGGTGATGATCGAATTGCTTTCGGCATTATGGGCGGATTCAATCAGGCGCAAGCTCACGCGCAGTTCGTGTCGAACGTAGTCGATTTCGGGATGAATATTCAGGCCGCGATGGAGTCGCCACGGTTTACGAAAATGACCTTTGATGGTTGCGACGTTGCAATGGAGGATCGGATTCCGGAAAACGTTCGCAGCACGCTAACCGCGCGTGGTCATCAGATCGATGTGCTTGGCGACTACTCCGCCACGATGGGCGGCGGCCAAGCCGTCGAGCGCGATT
>JASHRI010000137.1 GCA_030037435.1 Candidatus Acidiferrales bacterium
AGCCGTTACGCAGTGGTTCAGGGAATGCAAATTGCCCAGACCGCCGCTTGCAATCGTCTTCACGACGCGGGCCAGCGCCTCGCCCGATGGCTTCTGATGGCCGCCGATCGCGTGGATTCCCGATCGCTGCCAATTACACATGAGTTCCTTGCAACCACGCTGGGAACAGACCGCCCCAGCATCAGCCTGGCAGCCAAGATTCTTCAGAGGAAAAAAATCATTCAGTACCGGCGAGGAGCGCTGGAAATTCTAAACCGCAAGAAACTGGAAAGCTCCGCTTGCGAGTGCTACAAGGTCATCCAGCAGTTCAACGGCGTACTTCGCTTGAAGTGATTGGCGGCGCTGGCGGCAAGCAACTGAGGCATCGACCGAATTTCCCCGCTTTTCCAGCGATTCCTCACGTCAGAGTTAACCTGTCTTCCATTTGTAACATCCCCGCACTAAACTCTCTCCCTCGCTTCGGGCCTGCCGCAAGCGAAACCAAACCATGTCCATCGTCGATTTTCTTCTAGGCAAGCGCCTCGCCAATAGCGACGAACGCGGCGAGCAAATCGGTGTCCTCTCCGGAATTCCGATCTTCGGCCTCGACGCACTCAGTTCCGCGGCATACGGCCCCGAAGCTGCCTTGACGCTTCTCATCCCGCTTGGCGCTGTGGGAGTCGCCTACATTCTTCCCATCAGCCTCGCCATCATCGTTCTGCTTGCCATCGTCTACTTCTCCTACCGCCAGACGATCGCTGCCTATCCGGGGGGCGGAGGCTCCTACACCGTTGCTTCCGAAAATCTCGGCGTCTATCCCGGTCTGCTCGCTGCAGCCGCTCTGATGCTCGACTATGTTCTCACCGCAGCGGTCGGCATCTCCGCCGGTGTTGGCGCTCTCGTCTCCGCTGCCCCGCAATTCCAGCCTCATACACTCAGCATCTGCCTCGGCATCCTGGTGATCGTCACCTTCGTCAATCTTCGCGGCGTGCGCGAAGCGGGCGTTGTCTTCATGATTCCGACGTACGCTTTTCTCGGCTCGCTTCTGCTTGCAATCGCAATTGGCGTCTCGAAGACGGTCTTCGCCGCGGGCCATCCCACTGCAGTCGTCGCTCCGCCGTCCGTTGCGCTTCCCGCCGCAACCGCCGCGGTCAGCGTGTGGCTACTGCTGCAGACGTTCGCCAATGGCTGCACGGCCATGACCGGCGTCGAGGCCGTCAGCAATGGCGTGCGTGCCTTCCGCGAGCCGACCGTGCGCAATGGCCAGCGCACGCTCACGGTCATCATCGGTTTTCTCATCATCCTTCTCGCCGGTATCGCATATCTCGTTCGCGCCTACGGCATTCGCGCCACGGCGCCCGGGCAGCCAGGCTATCAGAGCGTTCTGTCGATACTTGTCGCCGCCGTCGCGGGACGAAACTGGTTTTACTATTTCACCATCGGCTCCGTTCTGGTGATCCTCTGCCTCTCCGCGAATACCGCATTCGCCGATTTTCCGCGTCTCTGCAAAGCCGTCGCACAAAATGGCTTCCTGCCGCACTCCTTCGGCTTTCGCGGACGGCGCCTGGTCTATACGCAGGGAATTCTCGTTCTCGCGGTGTTGACGGCCATCCTGCTGATCATATTCGGCGGCGTTACCGACCGGCTCATCCCGCTTTACGCCATCGGCGCATTTCTCGCATTCACCATGTCGCAAGCAGGAATGGTTGGCCACTGGCGTAGGAAACGCGGCCGAGGTTGGCGCAACAGCATGTTCGTCAACGGCCTCGGCGCCATCGTGACTGGATTAACGCTTCTCATCGTCGTGGTTGCAAAATTCACGGCTGGCGCGTGGGTCAGCATCCTGATCATTATCGGTGAAATGGGCATCATGCTCTGGGTGCATCGTCACTACAGACGCGTCGCTCTCGAAACCAAGCTCGATAAGCCGCTGAAAATCGAAGGCCTCGGCACTCCGATCGTCATCGTACCGATCCATGAATGGAGCACCACCGCCCAGCGGGCCCTGCAGTTCGCTCTCACCCTCTCGCCCGAAATCTACGCCGTCCATGTCGGAGCGGAGGACGACACAGACACTCTTCGCAAGCACTGGAAGCAACTCGTACAAGATCCCGTCAAACGTGCTGGCGGCACTCCTCCTTCTCTGATCACCATCCCATCACCGTACCGTCTCCTCGTCCAACCGATCGTCGACTACGTTTGCCAAACGCAGGAAAAGCACCCAGGACGTCAGATCGCCGTCGTCGTTCCCGAACTCGTCGAGCGCCACTGGTATCACTACCCGCTGCACAATCAGCGCGCCGAGCTGCTCAAAGCTGCTCTGCTGATCCAGAGCAGCCCCAATATCGTCCTGATCAACGTTCCCTGGTACCTCCGCGCCTAGTCGCCGCCTGCGAAGCAGCGTGGCGCGCTTCGCGCCCCCGTTCTAGCCGGTGCCTTCGATCACCGATCCATCCGGCGTCCGCATCTCGTTTGGACGTTCGTCGGTGATCGGGTGCTTCGCCGCAAGCGCCTCGTCGACTTCGATGCCCCACCCCGGCTTCTCGCTGATCCATGCGTAGCCGTCCTTGACCTCGAGATGCCCTTGAAAAATATCCTGCACCAGCGGCCTGTAATCGAAGTGCTCGTGAATTCCAAAATTCTCGTTGGTCAAATCGAGCGTCAGATTCGTCATGTGGCCCACAGGAGAATTCGGTGCGCCGTGCCACGCGAATTTCACTTCGTAATTCGCCGCAAAGTCCGCGATTTTCCGCGCCGCCGTAAATCCGCCAATATGCGAAACATGGTGGCGAATGTAGTCGATCGAGCGCTCCTGCGCGAGCGTCTGCCACTCGTGCGGATTGTTCCACAGTTCTCCGATCGCCAACGGCGTGGCGCACAGCTGGCGCACGATCTTGTAGTGGCCCGATTCTTCCGGCGGCAACAAGTCCTCGCAATAGAACAATCGAAATTGCTCCATATCCTTGGCAAACTGCACCGCCCTGATGCTGTCCAGCAGCGAATGCACATCCACGCCGAGCCCGATTTCAGGCGGGATTTCCTTTCGGAACATTTCAAATGCCGCCACAATCTTTCGCGTCTCCTTGTCGCGATCAAACGGCACCGATCCATCGTCGAATTTTGGCTGCCCGTACAATGTATTGGCCGCGCCATCGCGAACCATCATCGCGAGCAGAATATTGCGGCACCCTTTGTCGACAAGCTGCTTCGAATTGTCGACGAACTGCTTGCTTGGATCCTGCGTTCCCATCCACGCGTGTAAATAAATGTCCGCCGCCTCTCTCACCTTGCCGCCCACCAGCTGATACACAGGCATCCCCGCCTGACGCCCCTTGATGTCCCACAGCGCGTCGCACAAGCCGCCGATCGCGCAGTTCTGCACCGTATCGTTCTTGTAGTAAGAGCTCATGTAACACAATTGCCAGATCTGCTCGATCCTGTCGGTCGTTCGGCCCGTCACCAGCGGCTTCACGTACTGCTCCACGGCCGTCCGCACCAATTTCGAGCGCCCTCCAGGAAACGTCGCGGTCGCACAGCCGTATCCGTGCAGCCCGTCCTGATCGGTCGTCACCTTCACCACGGTCGAGTCGTTGTTGCCGCCGCCCCCAACCTCGATCACGCTCACGTCCTTGATCCGCGGCGCCGGCATTCCGCGCGTCGCCCGATCGACTGCGGCCTGCGCCTCGTGCTCTTTCGACGTCACCGCCGCGCCTGCGGCCGAATCGGCAAAAAGGCTCGCCATCGCTGCGCCTCCGCCTAGCATCGCCAGTTTCAAAATCGCGCGGCGTTCGCGAATTCCATCGGTCAAGCGCTCCATCCTATCGCGCCTAGATTTTGACTTAGTCATACCCACCTCCCTCGACGAACGCACGGATTGTACCCGCAATTCCCCGTTTGGATCACGGCGGCCAACGATCGCGGACCAGGACCAAATTCCATTTCCGCGTCCATCCGTATTTCACCGTACTAAACTCCCCCGGTCCCAGCCGATTGACTTCGCTCGCACCTGCAAATAAAAAAGAGGAAGATGCCTTGTTCAAAAATACTCCTCGTGGACGACGACGAGCCCTTTCGCAAGTTCGTGCGCTCGGCCCTGGAACCGCGGGCCGAATTTCAAATCATCGGCGAAGCATCCGATGGCCTCGAAGCAATTCAGCAGGTTGGCGAACTCGGGCCCGATCTCGTCCTACTCGATGCCCACCTTCCAAAGCTCAGTGGAATCGAAGCCGCCAAGCAAGTGTCTCAGCTTAGCCCGCGCGCAAAGCTCCTGTTCGTCAGCCATGAATCCTCCTCTCAAGTCATCCACACCGCTCTCCGCTCGGGTGCCTTGGGCTACGTTTACAAAGTGCGCGCGGCCAGCGAACTCTTGCCGGCGATCGATTCGGTTCTCCGCAATGTGCCCTTTGTCAGCAACCGGCTCGAAGGCGACGATCCGCCGCCCGAGGTGTCCTTCGCTCACCAGGGTTTCCGCCACGAAGTCCAGTTCTACTCCGACGATGCCGTTTTTCTGCTCGGCTTCTCGCGCTTCATTGCTTCCGCTCTCAAGGGCGGCAAAGCCGTCGTCGTGATCGCCACCGCGAAACACCGCGCCGCGCTCGACCGAAAGCTCGCATCGCTCAACATCGACATCTCCGCTGCGCAAACCTCCGGCCGGTTCATTTCCTTGGACGCCGCCAAAACCCTTTCGCAGGTCCTCGTCGACGGCGTCCCCGATGCCGACCGCTTCGATGCTGTGGTCGGCGGGGTCATCGGCAAAGCGACGGCCGTAGCCAAGGGCGCCAAGCCCTGCGTCACGGCCTTCGGGGAGATGGTCGGTCTTCTGTGGGAACTAGGCGACTTTGAAGGCGCCATTCGCCTGGAGCTTCTCTGGAATCAGCTCGCCCTGAAATATTGCTTCTCTCTTCGTTGCGCGTACCCCATGAGCGACAAACCCTCGCACAGCCGCCTTATTATGAAAGTCTGCGAAGAGCACTCCGCCGTCTTTTTCCGCTGATCGCATGCACAAGTGGTCCGCGCCGCCTGAATATTCTTGTAACCGAAACCCGCAAAAACACGTTTTTAACCATAAGCCTTGTCGGTGTAGAATCCACCGACATTCGCGAGGGGCCACGAATTAAGCACGCGAGCGCATCTCACGTCGATCTCTGGCAGTCGGCCAAATTCGTTACCAGCCCGCGCAGTCAGCGCAACCCGGGTGGGGGGCGCGTACACGGAGGGAGTGCTGATGAAACAGCCAAAGGCGGTTCATTCGTTTCTTTCTAAGAATTTCGTGATCATCGCTGCGGCCGGCGTTCTCACCGTTGCGGTGGCTACAGTCGGCCTCGCGCGGCCTCGCATCGCTAGGGCCGCCGACACCGGCAGTCCCGAAGTCCTCGGCATGGCCTTCGACGGCCACAACGTTTCAAATCTCGAGAAATCGGTCAAGTTCTATGAAGTTCTCGACTTTCATCTCCAGGGCAAGATCAGCGATTGGAAAGTCGACAAGGTTGCTAACGCCCTCGGCGGCACACCCGGCGCGGAGTCCCGCACCGCGGTCATGGTCGGTCAGAGCTCCGTATCCAACAAGCCCTTCGACCTGATCTTGCGCGAATATCGCGGCATTCAGCGCAAGGACTGGAGCAATCTCGATTC
>JASHRI010000138.1 GCA_030037435.1 Candidatus Acidiferrales bacterium
AGGATTGCCACTACGATTTTCGCTGTCGTCTTCATGTCGGGCTCCTAAGCGCGAGAACCCCCGATTTAGAATCTCCTTATAGCATGAGCTTCAGAGTCTACCACTTCGATGGCGCAGGTCCCGATATCTAAGCTTCCATCAACTCCTTGAGCTTGGCCATCTCGACGTCCATCTCCTTCATGGCCAAGTCAAATTGCGCGTCGCTCATGACAGGCGGCTGGAACAGCGTCAACATGACAGTGGAACCTTCGCCGTTGGGGACCACGCGGCTGTAGACCTTCCAGGCAGCCTGCGGATCGCGCCAAACATGATCGAGAATGCCGAACTCTTTCACTCCGTCCACTTTGATTTCGCCCTCGCCGAACTTGGTCACGGCCTTAAACCATCCATCGCGGCCGGGGCTGACTGATTTGAGATTGACGACAGCGTATTGCGGCCAGTTCATGGGATTCGAAAGAAAAGCGTAGATCTTTTCAGGAGGCGCGGCGACGTCGGCAGACTTGATTGCGGAACGCGATATTTCTTTCATGGTGTCTTCTCTTTTTCCTTGAACTCTTTCGGCCAGCTCTCAACGAGAGCCAGGGAAATGCTGGATGTGCTCGTCGCCGTTGCGGCCGAAGTAGCGCACTTTTTTCCCGCCGAGATAAACGATGTAGTAGGCACACCCGGCGGCCGCGCCTTCGCTGACGAAATCCGAATACCCGGCTTGCCCACTCTGGACGCGCTTGTTGATGGCTTCCAGTTTCTCGGTCGAGAATTCGCGGGCGACTTCACCGTGCAGAAGCGGCACATCCATTACGAACGAGTCGCCGCCTTGCGAGTAGAAGCGGTATTCGTTCCGCAGGAAGTCGACGTGGTAGGACTCGACGCCCTCTTTCTGCATAGTGGCGAGGAGCTCCAAGAATGTGATGGTCCTCGCCAGGGCCTTGTCGACGACGCTTTTCAGGATTGGCTGATTCATGGTTAGGCTCCTTTCAATCGATCGGAACTTTGGTGAGTTTGTGCAGGGCAGCGATGCGTTTGAGGGTCGCTTTTAGCGCCTCTTGCTCGGATTTCTCGAGGACGCCGAAGAACTCGCGGTCGTTTTCATCGGCCAATTTTGCCAGTTTCGGAACGAGGGAGGTCGCGGATTTGGTTAGTTCGATGTCTTGGTAGCGGCGGTCGACGCCGGATTCCTTGCGGGTGACCAGGCCTTTCTCAAGCAGCCGGGTGATCAGTTTCGAGACGGCACCGCGCGTAAGGCCGGTCAAATCAGCAACAACGCTTGGGGAGGTGCCGCCGCGGGCCTCGAACATTTCGCGCAGGATGACCCATTCCGCGACGGTAACGCCTCTTGCCTCAAGTTTTCGAGCAAAGGCGTAGGAGACATGGTTGGAAACGAAGCGCATCCAGAAACCGATATGCTGTTTGAGATCGCTGGCGGATGGATTCGGCTTGGTCATAACGCGTCAATCTCCAATGCCGCCTATTATAGTTTACAAGGAAACAGTTGTCACGGATATTGTTGGACCGAAAGTACGGCAATCCAAGGTGTGAAAGATGCGGGGAGAGGCTGGCATGAGTCCCGATTAACTGGGCTCCGGGCGTTTCGCCAGCACCTTATTTCAGCGATGAGGACAGCCGGGCCAGCAACAAGGCCGGCGCATGCCTTCTTTAAGTTCCGTGCGTACCCGCTCAACATGCTGCCTTCTGGTTTCCGGCTTCTTGACGGAGATAACCCAGCAGATCCACTCATTGCGCGCGAGCGGTGTAATATCCTCCCATTTTGCCCGCGCGGCCAGATCAGAAATGAGAACCTTTCGTAAATCCGCGGGCACGCTGTGTACCGCGCCACGCGAGATTGTTTTCTTGTTCATCCATTTTCATTCTACATCGTTACGCGTGATGGCCTCAGGCGATTAGTCGGTCGTGGTTTTGGAGACGCGGATGGACTGCACGTTCCCTTCGCGAAAGACAACTTCCACGATGTTTTCGGATGTGAACGGCTCGCCGCGAATGAACAGCTTATGTGAATGAACGTAGACAGCCGTGTCGCCGCGCTCGGCAGTCGGCTCGCCCAAAATCATTTTCACTTCTTCCCTGGTAAGACCGAGTCGCAGCCTGTCTGGCAGTTCCACGCTTCCGGCGCTAAGCATTCGGCAACGCCGGTCGAATATGGCGCTGGTGCGAATTCGCTGCCATTCGAAACCGCCAACCGTTCCGCCGTCAATCTCGTAGCCTTCGAGCCACAGCGCCCACTCCCCGCCTGAATCGCTGCCGCGAAAACAGAGCCATCGCACGGAGTTACCCGCCTCGCCTCTACCGCCCATGGCCGCGCCGAATCGCGTCGCAATTGATCTTAGCTGCGTCTTTTCGAGAACTACCGGAGCGCGCGACACCACTATTTTCGCTACCATCTCTTTGGGAACGATGGCGTTACCGTTGGGTATGGGCTGCCAGAATTGCGCCGTCGGTGGGTCCCATATGGTGGAAGTGGACGAGCTCTGGCTGGTCTGTGCCGCGGCGCGTGGGCACGCCACGGTTGCAGCAATCATGAACGCAAAGAAAATAGGGTTGGTATTGTCGACGCACCCCATCTCAATCCCAGGTCGTATATTGCAAGTCCAAGTCCAAAGACAACCGCATCAGACGTCACGATTTAATGGCAGAACAACCGACCGAATTGTGGCTGTTTCTAGACCAGTGTGTCGTGGCGAGGACGTCCCTGAGGGCCGGGAAGGCGTGGTAGAGTAAATTTTGGCAAATAGCCAAAGAGAAGCAGACGGAATGGAGAAGAGGCGCTATGAAGAGACTGATATTTTCTGCGACAGTTCTGACCATTCTTATGATCATTGCCCTGCCCGTCGCGCGGCCGGTGTTCGCGCAGGGGCCGGAGGGGTTCGTTGGGAACTGGAAGAGCGATCCGGGCACGCCGACGATGACGCGCAAGCTGGCGCTCGACGGCAAGATCATCGTGATGACCGAGTTGCAGCCGGGGCGCAATGGCGGTCCCGAACTGACGATCATTCGCAAGTACCCGACCGACGGCAGTGAAGTGACCATGGACACCGGCATGTGGAAGGGCGCGACAGCCACCGGCAAGATGGAAGGCAACGTTTTGACATGCGATACCACCATGGCGAACGGCGCGAAATTCCATGATGTGTGGACGCTGGCCGCGGATGGGAAGCACTACACCAACGATATGGTGATCACCGGCATGCGTCCCCGGGGCGGCGGGGGCCAAGGCAGCGGTCAAAATGGAAACAGCAGCGCACCGCGCACGGTCAAGTTTTCCTTCACCAAGCAGGATTAGGGCAGCGGCTGTCGCCGCGCGGTAACTCCATTCTTGAGCGCAAAGCGGACGTGCGCGCGCAAACGGGAGTGCGGTCAGGGCCGGTCCTTCGGCCGGGTACCGACGCTGGAATAAACGTGGTAGGTGACGGCGTCCCAGGCGTTGTGGATGCCGACGAAGAGGAGCAACAGCGTAGCTGCGGCGACGGCGAATAGCACCACACGAGCGTTGAACCGAACGACGCAGGCCGATGCGGCGAGCACTGCGTAGGCCCCGAGCGGCAGTAGGAAGTAAAAGAGCCAGTCCTCGGCTACCGGCTTGTACGCTTTGTGCATTTGCATGCGCCGAGCGACGATCACCATGTAGATCGTTCCGGCCAAACCGAGCAAGCCCCAAGAAATTGCTGCGCGTTTGATCCCGTGCCAGGGAACATTGAGGATTGCCGCGAGCAGCAGCACGGCTCCAAAGTGAACAATGGTTGGCGTCGCAAAAGCCGCGCTGCCGCTTTCAAGAGTTCTCGCCGCTGGGGTGCCGGCGATAAGGGTGATGACGACGAATTGCAATCCGATGAGCGCGCCGGCAGACGAGCCGACGATGACGTAGAAATTTTCCCAGCCGTGGAGAGCCGGCATTTCGGGGTGTCTTCTTTCTTTCCACCAGAGCTTAGCATGCGCATCTTTCCAGAAGGGCTTAGCCGCACGTGTCGCGCAGAACCGCCGAGCTGGGATGCCAGCCGATCGCCAGTTTTTTTCTCGTCCCTATCGCGATTGCCACCGGACGTTGGGAGTAACGCTATTCGCCCCAGCTTCCGGGCTTAGCTTTCGGGGCTAGGGACATACGATTACCGGCGCGGAGTTGCCCTCGGCAAAATCGCCAATGTCATCGCAATACGCGCTATAGGGATAAAGCCCGTCAGTCGGGTGGTCCTTGACAGGAAGACTGAACCGACTGGCGGCGGGAACATCCACTCTGATGCCAAGGCTCGGAATGCGGTCGGGCTGAACAAACAACAGTCCCCCATTGGGGATCCAAAGCCTGACATCGCGTCCAGTTGCGTTTACGAACTCCACGGACGCGTGGTCCCCAATATGGAACCGCGTGATCTTAATTTTATTCTGCACGTCTTTTGCGGGAATCGTTATTGTTCCTACGGGCCCAGCCCTTCGAGCTGTTACAGGTGCACTTGCCATTTCGCATCTCCTTTCGTGAACTGACTTTGAAAACGAACGCCTAGGGCGTGAACAACGCCTGATATCCAGGGTCAAGCCGCAACTTCGCGAGCGACGGCTCTTTTTCAATCAGATCCCGAGAGAATCCTTTTCTGATCGCATCTCCGAGCCATTTCAGGGCGAGCTGGCGATCACCTAGCTGCTCGTAAACCACCGAGGCCTGGAAGGCATTGGACACGTCATTCGGGGCAAGGTCCAGACCACGCTGCAGCACTTGCCGGGCCCGTTGCGCCTGATTGAGCATGGAATACGCGTCAGCCAGTAGGATTAACACAGAGGCGTCGTCGGGGTTTACGCGAAGCTCGTTTTCAGCCAACTCTGCGGTTCGTCGGAAGGCGGCCCGGGCCTTGTCTGGTTGGTTGGACCACTCGTAGGCCGCGGCCAGATTGTGCCAATACTGCGTTTCATCGCCGTCGAGCCGAATCGCTTGTTCATAATATCGGGCCGCTTCAGGATATTGGCCGAGAGTGTAGTAGATTGTCCCTAAATTCGACAGCGCAGGAGCGGTCGGCTTGATAGCTACAGCTTTCTCGAACATCTTGGCGGCCTCTTGATAGCGCTTCTGGGCGTAAGCAACCGCTCCGAGATTGTTGTAGCCGCGCGCATTATCGGGAGTGAGCTGGACGATGATCTGAAATTGTTTTTCCGCCTCGTCGTAACGGCCCGAGTGAAAGTACAAACCTCCTAAGTCATTATGGAAGCCCCAGTAGTTCGGACGCGCCGCGATGGCTCTAAGGTAAGTGGATTCAGAATCATTTTGCCTTCCCATTTCCTGATAAGTCTTCGCTAATCCGCGGTATGCGTCTGGATTGATAGGGTCAATTTCCTGCGCTTTCTGGAAATCTTGTATTGCCTCGTCATAGCGACCCGTTCCCGAATGGATCATTCCTAATGTGCTGTAAACTTCCGCCAATTTGTCGTTGAGCTTAAGGGCGGCCTCCGCGTGCGTTTGCGCCTCGTCTGCCCACCGTGTGTCCTTCGTCAGTTCGTATTTTCGCCAGTACGCCTCGCCCAGACCTGCCTCGGCCAATGCATATTTTGGATCCTGCTGCAGTGCGAGCTTAAAAAGCGACGCTGCCGTATTCAAATTCTGGGCAATCTCGTAGCGCTGCAGATAGCCTTGACCCTGAGCGTAATACTGATAGGCGTCGGGGACCGTGGTTCCTCCGTTCGCCAATTGCTGTTGTGCCTGAGTTGTCAAAGGGATATTCAAAAGCTGCGACGCTTTCAGGACAACGCCATCCTGCAAAGTGGAAATGTCACGCACCTGAGTGTCAATTGTTTCCGATTTGAGCTGACGGAGTTCCCGAGGATCGACCAGGTTGATTGTAATCCTCACGCGATTCTCTGTTCGCTGGATACTTCCGGTGATGGCCAAATTGACGCCGAAAGCTTGCCGCGCTTCGCGAACGCTCACAATTCCTTCCTCGACTACGTCGCTAGCGGGCACCACACGGATTGTTTTTTGAAATTGCTGCAATTGGCTGAGTCTGCTGCTCAGAATCTGTACCAGACCATCGCAAAAGGCCTGGTTGGCCGGATCGTTTCCAATATTGGTGAACGGCAAGACAGCGAGCTGTTTCGTGGCCTCTGTGTGAACTGAGAGAGGCCACATGCGAATCCGCTCCCGGAAATGCGATGCAACGGTCCAAGTACCACCAGCCGCAAGTAAGCAGGTGAATACGATCACCGCCGCTAGCGTCCAACTTCGCCGGATCAGCTGCCGTCGCGGGGGAACCTGCTCTCGCTGTTGTCTCAGCTCGCCAGCGAGGTCATCTGTCGAGGCATAACGCTGTGCCGGATCTTTTCTCAAGCAGCGTCGGATAATGGCGTCCCAAGCAGGAGTTACGTGCGGATTCAAGGATCTCACTGGCGTGGGTTCGTCCTCAATGATTGCGGCGAGGGTTTGCGCGGCGGTCTTACGACGAAAGGGCTGCTTTCCGGTAGCCATTTCGTAAGCGACCGATCCGAAGGAGAACTGATCGGAGCGAAAATCCACCGGAAGGCCAGCAGCCTGCTGCGGCGACATGTAATCAACGGTACCCAGGATCGCGTTCGGAGCCGTGAGTGCGGTCGTCTGATCGAGAAGCGATCGCTCAAAATCGGGGGTCAGCTTGCTCAGTCCAAAGTCCAGGATTTTGACGAGCCCATCGCGCCGGATCATGATGTTCTTGGGCTTCAAATCGCGATGTACGACACGAGCGCGGTGGGCAACGACCAGGCCTTGCACAATTTGCGTCGCAATATCCAGGACATCCTCCATCGACATGCGACGCGCTCTCAAAACGTCACTCAAGACCTTGCCTTCTACGAGTTCCATGGAAATGTAAGAGATTTCGCGTTCACGGCCGATTTCGTAGACGGTGACGATGTTAGGATGACTCAGAGAAGCCAACATCTCGGCTTCACGGCGGAAGCGGACGAGCGCATCGGAATCCGCAAAGCTCGGAGGCAGAATTTTGAGGGCTACTTGCCGTCGCAGTCTCGTGTCCTTTGCCTGATAAACCGTGCCCATGCCACCCGCACCTAAGAGCGCGACAATTTCATAGGTTCCCAGCGTTACGCCAGGCGCGAGCCCAGTGGGTCCAGCAG
>JASHRI010000139.1 GCA_030037435.1 Candidatus Acidiferrales bacterium
CCGACGATCACGGTCGGTTCAGTTTCGCTCGAGGTCGATTTTACGGTATCGCTCGGCAGAGCTCCGGCCCCGAAGGCCGATGCTCACAATGGCGACGGGCGAATGGCGCACATAGATCGCTTGGCAGAAATGCTGGCGCGCGGAGATTTCGACCTCGTGGCGGTGGGCCGCGCGATGCTGGCGGATCCGGCATGGACGGAGAAGATGCGCGACCTTCGATTCGGCGAGCTGTTTCCGTTTACTCCCGAAGTGCTCAAGACCTTGGCGTAGACAAAGAGCAACAGGAGGGTGAGGTGGGCTATTACGCGCTGATTTATGACGTGGTCGAGGACTACATCGATCGCCGCGCTGCTTTCCGCCAGGATCACCTTCGCCTTGCATCCGCGGCGCACGAGCGCGGCGAGCTGGTGATGGCCGGGGCATTTGCCGATCCCCCTGACAAAGCGCTGATCGTGTTCCGGGGCTACGACAGTCGCGCGGCGGAATCGTTTGCGCGAAACGATCCGTACGTCCTGAACGGGCTAGTGAAGCGCTGGGAAGTGCGAGCATGGACTGTCGTTGTCGGGGGCGATGAAGCAAAGGTTACTCCGAGCACTCCGCACTAGCCGTGAGCCGTACCTCCCTGATTTCTCTGGCTTTTTTTGCGCTTGAAGAATTCCACTTGGCGCAGACGCTTTGTTGCCTCTTTCTTGGTTTTGTACGGCCCGCCCATATTTCGCCCCTTGGAAGATGTCACCATGTATCCGCCCTTTACCTTTTTGATCACGGCAGCCTCCTGGTCGTGCACCGGGTATTTCCCCGAGTGGGCTGGGTCGTATCTCTCACGACAGTTTGATGATGCGAAGGCAGCTACCGTAACTCAGCTAGCATCCTATCCTGTATGCCATCCACATCTCCGAATCCAAGCATAAGCGCGCGCGAAATTCTTACTGCGTGGGGAAGGATCTTGAGCGGCAGAGTGCCAATGCTGTCGATCGAGGTAACCCGAGAGTGCCCCTTGAGTTGCCCTGGATGCTACGCATACGGTGAATCGCATCTAGGCGGTAATGTGACCCTGCGCGAGCTGGCGGATAAACGCGGCGACGCCTTGGTCGAAGGCGTTCTGGCGCTGGTCGAGCGGCACAGGCCCATGCATGTCTCACTGGTGGGCGGTGAACCGCTGGTGCGGCACCGCGAACTCAGCCGAATTCTTCCTGTCCTAAGCCAAATGGGCGTGTTCACATTAGTGGTTACGAGCGCCGTGATTCCCATTCCGCGCGAATGGATGGACATCCCGCGCCTGCGAGTCGCCGTGTCGATCGACGGACTGCCTGAGCATCACGACATACGGCGCAAGCCTGCGACCTATCAGCGCGTGTTAAAAAATATCGAGAGGCGCGAAGTGAACGTTCATTGGACAATCACACGACCGATGCTTAGTCGCGCGGGCTACCTTGAAGAATATGTTTCGTTTTGGAATGCGCGCCCGGAGGTTGACCGAATTTGGGTGAGCCTATACACGCCTCAAATCGGCGAACAAAGCGCGGAGATGCTGGATTGTCGTGATCGAGCCACCATCGCGCGGGAGCTTCCACGACTTGCGGTGCGCTACCCGAAGCTGCTGTTTAACAGCGACCTAGCAAAAGCATTGCTTCGCCCGCCCGAGAGCCCGGACGATTGCCTGTTCGCGAAAATGTCGGCTAACTATTCCGCCGATTTGCGCAGCCGCGTGGAGCCGTGCGTCTTTGGTGGCTCGCCGGATTGCTCGCAATGCGGCTGCGCCATCAGCAGCGGACTGCACTGGATTCGGAGTCTGCAGGTGGTGGGCCCGATGAAGGTCGATCACTTCATCGAGGGATCGATTGGAGTGGGCCGCCTTGTGAACCGCTTGCGCTCGAATTCTTCGGCAACGTCGCGCTGGGACTCCGACGCCAAGCCGCCGGTTTCCGGTGACGATTTCGTGCGGATCGAACCGAGCGAGCCGCCGGTCGAGCAGACTGCTTCTCGACCGAGCTGAATCAATCATTTCCTGACCTCGTTTGGCCTTAAACCTCTTCGCGGCCGAAGTCGCTTCGAGCGCGAATGCGCATTTCCCTTCTGCAACGCCCGTGTGCAAACAACCGTTTGCGGCGACCTGCAGCTTCTGGTAGCTTGCTCTCTAAGGCGAGCGGTCGCGGTATGAGTTCCCGGAAATCACCGATGAAGATATGCGCGTTGATTTTCGTTTGCGCGGTGTGCGTGATCGCCGCGCCTGCACTTCATGCGCAAGCGAATGAACAATCGCGGGCGATGAATCAGCCTGTCCATCCGTTTCACATCATCGGAAACATCTATTACGTCGGAGCATCGGATGTAACGTCGTACTTGATCGTCACTCCGTCCGGAGATATTTTACTCGACGGAGGATTCGCGGAGACTGCGCCGCAGATCGAAGCCGACGTCCGAACGCTGGGATTCAAACTAGCCGATGTAAAGTATCTGCTCAACAGTCATGCGCACCTCGATCACGCAGGCGGAATTGCCGAGTTGAGAAATGTGACGCAAGCGCAGTTCGTCGCCATGGAAGGTGACGTGTCGGCGCTTGAAAGTGGGAAGTCCTTTCCGGCGGTGAATCCCGATCGCATCATCCATGATGGCGATACGGTAAGCCTGGGCGGCGTGACGATGACCGCCCATTTGACGGCAGGCCACACTCGTGGCTGCACTACGTGGACCGTGACGACCGAGGACAGCGGCAAGCTGTATCATGTTGTTTTTGTGGGCAGCGCGAGCGTCCTTCCCACCTACAGATTGATCGACCGTCCTAATTCACCGGCTACGTATCCAGGCATCGAGGCAGACTACGAGAGAACGTTTCGCGTCCTGAAATCGCTTCCTTGCGACGTATTTCTCGCGGCTCACGGATCGTTCTACGGCTTGACGGAAAAGCGCGAAGCGATGGCAAAGGATCCGGCCCAGAATCCGTTTATCGATCCGGCGGGCTACCAGGCTTATGTGGTGCGGGCCGAAGCTGCATTTCAGACAGAACTGCACCACGAGCGCGGCGAATAGCTGGACGCAAAGTTTCCGATGGCTAGCCGAGTGTGACAGTGAGGAGGATCTATGTTCTGTTCATCGTGCGGAGCAACAGTGCCGGATGGATCGGGATTCTGCGGGTCGTGCGGTCGTCCGATGGCCGGCTATAGCATTGGCCAACCGGCAGCGGTGGCAGCGGGCGCGGCTGGGGTGTCAACGATTCCGGCGACCGTCGCAATGGCCGGGACGATGTACGCAGGATTTTGGCTCCGCGTGGTTGCGGCGATCATCGACGGGATTCTCTTGGGCATCCCCATCGGCGTGATCTTCTTCATATTCTTTGCCAGCGCCATCCCTTCCTTGATGCAACACTCACAGGATCCAATGGTGATCGTGTTGACGATCCTTCCGAGGCTGATTTTGTTAGGGGTGGTGTATTTGGCGGGTTCATGGCTGTACTGGGCGCTGATGGAAAGCTCCGGCTGGCAAGCTACCCTGGGGAAAAAAGCGCTGGGAGTGTATGTAACGGACATGGCTGGCAATCCGGCGACATTTGCCAGGACGAGCGGACGATTCTGGGCGGGCCGAGGAATTTCAGTGATTCCATATCTGGGTGGCCTCTATTTTCTAATCAGCTGCATCATGGCGGGCTTCACGGAAAGAAAACAAGCACTGCACGATATGATCGCCAATTGCCTCGTCATGCGGAAGGCGTAGCCGAAGCTTGGGCCGGCTCCGGGAGGAAACGATTTGAATTGTGAGCGGTGCGGCACGGAGGTACAGAACGGAGCGGCGTTTTGCAATGTATGTGGACAGCCGACCGGAATAACTTCAGGTGAAACGGCGAACGCCGTTTCGCGCAGCAGCCCCGCAGCTTTGCCCAAAGCAGCCTACGCGGGTTTCTGGTTGCGCGCGATTGCCTACCTGGTGGATTGCATCATTCTCGGCATCGTGGCTGGAATTACGATTTTGGGTCCGCTCATGCGTCACGCGGGACTTTCGCTTGATAATCCCTGGGTTATCTTCAGCAACACTAATCGGCAAGTCCTCGCCATTAATCTCTCGATGATCATGGTGAGCTGGTTGTATTGGGCCTTGCTAGAAAGTTCGCGCTGGCAGGCTACGCTTGGCAAGAAGTTGCTGGGTCTTTATGTGACCGACTTGCAGGGCAAGCCAGTCACTTTTGCGCGCGCCAGCGGGCGGTATTTCGGGAAGCTCATTTCCAGCTTCACCCTGTTGATTGGCTATTTCATGGCGGGTTTTACCGAGAAGAAGCAAGCGCTGCACGACTTGCTTTCCAGCTGTCTGGTATTGAGGAGATCCTAAGAAGGCCCCCGAAAGTCCCGGAAAAGGAGTTGCATTGCGATGTACTGCTAGGCGCCGCGGCTTTGGCGTTCGCTTTTGGCCGGCGCTGCGCGCAATTCATTGCGGATCTGCGCGGTAAATTCCGATCCGGGGACGGACCGGCCACCGGGCTCCACAATGTCGACGGTACGATATCCGCGGTCCAACACCCGATCCACTGCCGCTTCGATCCACTGCGCTTCGGTTTCCAAACTAAACGATTCCCGCAACATCAGGGAAGCGGAAAAGATCGATCCAAGCGGGCAAGCGACATCCTTTCCCGCAAGGGTTGGCGCCGAGCCATGTATTGGCTCATACAGCGCGGGTTGGTCGACGCGGCCGCGACTGAGCGAAGGAATCAAGCCGATCGAGCCGGCGAGCGCGGCAGCCTCGTCACTGAGGATGTCGCCAAACATATTGCCGGTCACGATGACGTCGAATTGGTTGGGGCGCAGCATGATTTGCATCGCAGCGTTGTCCACGTAGAGATGATCGACGCTCACGCCAGGATACGACGGCGCGATCGCAGCGATGGTGTCGCGCCAGAGTGTCGAGCTCGCCAGGACATTGGCTTTGTCCACACTGGTAAGATG
>JASHRI010000140.1 GCA_030037435.1 Candidatus Acidiferrales bacterium
TCATCGGGCGTCGGACGCGGTCCGGCGCAAACGAAAATTCCATGGTCGTGCAGATCCTGCAGAAGATCTTCCGCAATTTCGCGAGCGGAGATTGTGAATGGAAAGCGGCGATTGTCGCCGAGGTCGATCACGTCGCCGCGCGAAGTGATCAGCAGCAGCGCGTATGGCTGGCCTTTCGGACACGCTGGGATGTGATAGACGCCATGCGTTCGCGAAATGTACCAGTCTTGGTCAGAAATAGACGCGATTGCGACCGTCGCGGCGGTGTCGCTTTTTGTCGGTGCGTCGATGCGCTGCTCGCGGCGACCGCTGGGTGCGGAAGTGCGGCGGGCGGCGTCCGTTTCCGTCATTGCCATGATTGCAGGATTCAAGAGAGTTTCCTTTCAGTCTGATCGGTGGCCGGTGGGCCTGGGTGAAAGCCGAAGAATCGAAATCGAAGAGTCAAATCGGAGGGTGGCGTCACGCCACGGTGACGAACGGGTGGCTATGGAACGCCGGAACGGCATCGTCGAGGATGGCGTCCGCGGCTAGGTCGAAATTGCGTTCGCGACGAGCTTCGCGTGCGGCGACGGCCTGGCGCCGCATTTGGCGCGGCTGGCGGCGCGCCCATTCGACGGCGCGCACAATCCAGTCGCAAGCCGCCGGCGACAGAGAAATGAATTCGCCACGGCTGTCTTCGAGCGTGAAGCAGTGCTCGTATTCTCCGCGCGACGGATACGGGCCCAGTGCGGGAATGCGGGTCCCGTCTTCGACCTCGATTGTCTGCGCGTACCACACTTCGGGCGAACCGTAGGATTCCGGCGGCGTCCAGCGCTCGATGTGCCAGCGGTCGAGCGGAATGTATTTGGGTGCCTGGCGGAGCTCGATCGATTCGCGAATCATCTGGCCGCTAGAGTCGCGGTCGGTCCATCGGCCGCCGATCCACGCCAGTCGTGAGCCTCCCCAAACTACTCGAAAATTCGGCTCACCAAAGCGATTTCGTCCGCCGGCGCGCTCGATTCGTTCGCAGATCGAGGCAGGCGCCTGATGCGTCTCACGTGTCACTCGAATCATAATTTTGTTAGGGACTTAGGATGTGCTCGGATGCGTAGCGTTGGAATTGCTGAGGTTGCGTTGTAGGCGCAATGCAGCTAAATCGCGAGAAAAACCCTGCGGGATAGACGGCTGTGATCGGTTTTGAGAGCTAACGCTCCGCGCTTATTTCGCGCTTGCGGATTCCACCGCGTGCCCGGCGTGCGGGTCGGAAAGCTGCGAAACTTCGGGCGCCGGCGCGACCTGCTGATGCTTGCCGGTGGTGGGATATTTCAGCTCCTCCCACTTGTAAAGGCCGCCGTCCATCACTTTGACGTTGTGATATCCGAATTCGGCCAAGTGGGCGATGGTCTCAGAGGTGTCGTTGGAGCAGGAGCCATAGAAAATCAACATGCGATCGCGCGGCAATGCGATCGGGAAATGCGTGATGCGCATCGCCCAGGGATAACTGAGCGAGCCCGGAATGTGAGTGTCCGCATAGCCGTCGACGGGCTGCGTGTCAACCAACGCAAATTTCGTCTGGTCGCCACTTTGCATCAGCTTTAGCACGTCCGCCGGTGAGATGGTTTGCGGCGGAGTCGCCGTGGCGGCGATCAGATCGGGATCCATCGCGGCATCGTCCTGTGCGCGAACTGCCGGCGCGCTCAGAATCAGCAAGCCTACAAAAGCGAGCACCGCAAGCGTCATTTTCATGCCGGCCTCCGGCCGTTCCATTCCACCCGAAAGCTGATGTTAGCTCCCCAAGATAGGCGCGTCAACGACCAAGTCGCGCGAGTTACATCGCCTGCGAAATGACAGCAATGCCGCGCCTTAGGCTGGATCGCTGCAAATGCGAGCAATTTGCCCGCAACATTTGGCGCGCCACTGGGTTTAACCGTTTGGATATCGTTCCAGTCAATTTTGTGCCGTTTTGGGACTTTGCTGTTTGATACTGAACGACAGTCGGCCAGTCTCGGCCTTCGATTTCTGCGCCACAGGGGCGAGCGGCCATGGGAGAGAGGGAGGCATCAGCTATGCGGAAATTCTGGAGCTTGCGACATCTGTCGCTTCTAGCGGTCCTGTGCATGATACCTGCGGTGTCGCACGCGCAGGTGGCAGTCTCGATCCGGATCGGGCCCCCAGCCCTCCCGGTGTACGAGCAACCACCCTGCCCAGTGGAAGGCTATCTTTGGACGCCTGGTTACTGGGCTTATGGTCCAGCGGGCTACTACTGGGTTCCCGGCGTATGGGTCGCTCCGCCGCGGGCGGGCGTGCTGTGGACGCCTGGATATTGGGGATTCGTGGGCGGCGTCTACGCGTGGCACGCGGGATATTGGGGACCACACGTCGGATTCTACGGCGGAATTAACTATGGATTCGGTTATGGCGGCGTCGGATTTGTCGGCGGCCGTTGGGACGGCGGGCATTTCCTGTACAACACCGCAGTGGTCCATGTGAACGGAGCAGTCGTTCACAACGTATACGTGGACCGCACCGTGGTTCACGAGAACGTGGTCAACCACGCCAGCTTCAACGGCCCTGGCGGCATCAATGCTCGCCCGACCGCGGAAGAGCGGACCGCTATGCACGAGCAGCATTTCCAGCCGACCAACGCGCAGGTGGCTCACCGCACCGCGGCGGGCCAGGATCACAGCAACTGGGCCTCGGAGAATCACGGCCAGCCAAGCCATCCAGCGATGAACCGTGTCAACCAGCGGGAAATGAACCAACAGAACCGCATCGCCAATGGCGTTCGTTCCGGACAGATGACGCCGCGTGAAACCGCGAACGTCGAAAACCGCGAAGCGAACATCAACCGGGAAGTGAGAAACGACCGACAGGCCAATGGCGGCAAGCTGACCAGCCAGGAACGCCAGCAGGTGAACCATCAGCAGAATCAGGCTAGCAAGAAGATCTATCAAGACAAACACAACGACAAAACAGACAAACACTAACCGGCGATTGTCGGAGTACCAAGGGCGTCTGCTGCGGCAGGCGCCCTTTTTATTTTGTACGGATCACGCCTCGCGGGCGAACGCCTGAAGATTCGAGCTATACTTTGGCTCCCGCCCAGCTCTTCCCGATTTCCCCGGAGGCGCTTCATGGCCAAGCGACAGAATCGTGCGGTACTGAAAGGCAGCGCCCGGAAAGCTTTGCCGGGCGGGCAAGACATAGGTCCGGCCGATCCCAACGAACAAATTGAAGTTACGTTGTTCCTGCGCCGAGGTTCAAAACGCAGCGAGTTTCCGTCTGCGGCGAAGATGGGCGCTCGCATTCCAAAACGCCAGAAATATCTGACGCGCGAAGAATTTGCCCGCTTGCACGGTGCATCCACAGCGGACCTGGAAGAAATTCGTGCCTTTGCGAGCGAATACGGCCTGAAAGTGGAAAGCGAAGATCCCGCCCGGCGCACAGTCAAAATGAGCGGCGCCGTGCAAGCGTTTAATCGCGCGTTTGGCACCGAACTACGCCACTACCAGCACAGTTCAGGCCACTATCGATGCCGCACCGGGACGCTGACGCTTCCCGCTAATCTGAAATCGGTCGTGGAAGGCGTTTTTGGGCTCGACAATCGTCCACAGGCCAAGGCGCATTTTCGGCTGCGGAAACGGAAGCCCGGCGTTCACGCGCAGGCAGCGGCCGTTTCTTACTCGCCGCTTCAAGTCGCGAAGGCTTATGAGTTCCCTTCCGGCGCAACCGGCGCCGGCCAATGCATCGGACTGATTGAACTGGGCGGCGGCTACAAAACCGCCGACCTCGATTCTTTTTTCAGCAATCTCGGAGTCTCGACTCCGCAGGTCGCGGCCGTGTCCGTTGACGGCGCAAAGAATTCACCCACCGGCGATGCTAGCGGACCAGACGGCGAGGTAGAGCTGGATATCGAAGTGGCCGGGGCCGTCGCG
>JASHRI010000141.1 GCA_030037435.1 Candidatus Acidiferrales bacterium
ACGCGCTTGCGTTTGCAGGCTGGCAAGGTCGGAGCCGGCATTCGGTTCGGAAAATCCCTGGCACCAGATCTCTTCCGCACTCAGAATCTTTGGGACGAACCGTTTCTTCTGCGCCTCCGTGCCGTGGACGATGATCGTTGGACCGATCAGCCCCAAGCCAAGCGAGTTGGCCATCGGAGGGGCCTGGGCTCGAGCCATCTCCTCCCAAAAAATGGCCTGTTGCATCAGCGTCGCACTGCGCCCGCCGTACTCCTTGGGCCATGCGACAGCGGCCCACCGCCCTTCGTTCAGCTTGCGCTGCCAGGCACGCAAGTATGGAAAAGATTCTTCGAGCGGCTTCTCTCGCCATTCAGGCCAGTCGGCCGGAGCGTTCGCGTCAAGCCAGGCGCGTAGTTCATCACGGAACTGACGTTCCTCCGGACTCAAATTCAGATCCATTCCGGCGGCTCCTTCAGGCCGTTTGTCCTCCATCCACAACCAGCACATGCCCGGTGATAAAGTCAGAAGCATCTGAAGCCAGGAAGACAGCAGCTCCCTTCAAATCGTATTCACCACCCAACCGGCCTAGTGGTATGCCACGCAGGATGTTTTCTCTATTTCGTTCGATCAAAACTTCTGACATGTGAGTGGGAAACCAACCTGGCGCGATAGCGTTTACGTGGACATTGTGCATCGCCCATTTTCGTGCCAGATCTTTCGTCAAGGCGATTACTCCACCCTTGCTGGCGTGGTAGCCGAGCGCTTGAAAATCGGGCGGAGAGCCCCGCAGCCCCGCAGTGGAGGCGATATTGATGATTTTTCCCACCTTTTGTGCGGTCATGATCTTTCCCACAGCCTGGCAGCACAAAAATGTCCCGGTTAGGTTCGTCTCGATCACCTTGTTCCACTGTTCGAGGCGCATTTCCTCGATCGGCGCACCCCAGGACGTGCCTGCGTTATTGACAAGAATGTCGATTCGTCCGAAATGCGAGACCGTTGCATCAACCAGGTCTTGAACGTCTGCCGGGTTCTTCACGTCGCAGGCAAGTGCGAGTGTTTTCACGCCGAGCTTTTTCAACGCTCCTGCCGCTTGCTCGCAACGTTCCTTCTTGCGCGCACACAAGACTACGTTGGCCCCGGCTTCCGCAAGACCTTCGGCCATCTGGCGTCCCAATCCGACCGAGCCACCTGTGACGATGGCCACGCGGCCCGTAAGGTCGAACAACTTCGGAATCTTCATGGTCTGAGCGGCTCTCCGGAACATTCATCCGTTAAGAAGTTTGGCAACCACCTCTA
This sequence comes from Candidatus Acidiferrales bacterium, assembly GCA_030037435.1. Taxonomy (GTDB): domain Bacteria; phylum Acidobacteriota; class Terriglobia; order Acidiferrales; family UBA7541; genus Palsa-295. Next base: position 1,276 of record JASHRI010000141.1, read on the forward strand.
GAACGAAAACGGATCGATCACCAAGACATGCAGGGACCGCGAGTCCGGGGTGGGCCAGTCCTCAGTCCCTGCGTGTTACAGCGAGCTTAAAAGTTCAACCGCGCGCCCAGCTGAATTTCGCGCTTGGGAAAGGCGGAAGTGAATGCCAACGGTGTGCTAGGGGTCACAACTCCCCCGCCCGGAAGTGCCGTGCCCGGCCGAATCCCGTGCACATTGAACGTCGTAAAGCCGGGCTGGAAGCCGAACAGAGGACTGACTTCGTTGTTGACGCTGGCAAAGTTTGTGCGGTTAGCGATGTTGAAGCCCTCGACCGTAAATTGCAAACTCATCTTGTCGTTCAACTTGTGCTGCCAACCCAAGCGCATATCGAAGTCGATGAAATTGGGGCCAAGGCCCGCATCGCGAGGCGCGCCGATCGGACGCTCGTTCGTTGTATGTCCATCGCCGTTCACTTCGCCGCCCGCCAACAGATTGAACGGGTGGCCGCTGGTGTATGTGAAAATCGGAGAGAGCTCAAAGCCCGATAGGACAGTTTCTTTCCAAGGGCTGTCGAATACGCCGGCGATCACGACCTTATTGCGCTGATCGAATTCGGAGAGGCCTCGCTCGAGGTTCAGATTGGTCGGATCCTGCGGCCCGTAGTCCGTATTGTAGTCGGTTGAGGTGCCAAAGCCTTTGCTGTACGTGTAGTTACCGAAAAGCGTGTAGTGATCCCCGAATCGTTTTTTGATCTCGAGAATGCCGCCTTCATAGAGCGACCACGCGGCCGAACTATATTGGTTGTTCTGGACGATGAGCGTGTTCACAAAGCAGGGCGAGACAGGCTGACCGAACGTGTTGAGGGTGATAGCACACGGAAATACGCCGCCTGGAAATTCCGTGCCTCCGAGCGGGTCGGTGGCCGCGCTTGTATTCCAGTTGCGATAGGAAACGCTCTTTCCGTTCGCCAGCGTTACGGTCGTCATAGGCGCGTCGAGCAGATTCGTGTCGATCGCCACCGGCAGACGAAGTGTATGCGAGTAAATTCCGCTGAGAGAAATCGAAAGGCCGGGCGCGACTTCGCGCTCGACTCCAAGAGACACCTGCTGCGAATAAGGAGGCTTGTAATTTGGCGGATTGCTGAAAAGGACTTGCAAGGGCGAGAGCTGACCGCCATTCCCGACAAATATGCCAAACGGCGCGACGTCGGCAGGCGTGATGCATGCGGCGCTTCCGGCGGCGGGAGTGGTGCATTGAATTTTTCCTTCACCAAAAAGCGTTTGAAACACAGCCGCCGCGTTTTGAATGGGAAGGCCAGTCGGAGTGAGCGGATCAATATAAATTGAAATGAACCGTTTGCAAGGGCTGCTGCCGCTTCCAGGGAAAATGGGGAAGCCGGGGAAACCGATGCCGCACGTGTTGACGACGTTGTTCACCTGATCTGGAATTTGTTGTTTGTTATTTTGATTTTCGACCGTGCTGTAGTTTTTGTTCAGCACTCCCAGGCTCAAGTCCACAGCTGGAATCTGTGCGTCAACCGGGCCGTAGAAAATGCCGTATCCCGCGCGGACGACGGTCTTGTGATCGCCGAAAGGATCCCAGGCGAACGAAAGCCGAGGAGCGAAGTCGCGATAGTAAGTATTCAGCGGCAGATATTGGGAGTCGATTTCGTAACGAAGACCATAATTGAACGTGAAACGGGAAGTGATCTGAAAGGAGTCCTGGATGTATAGGCCGGTCAGGGGCCGCGTGTAGGCAGGATAATCGGCGTCGCCGAAGCCCTGTTGATAGACCTGCGGCGCTCCTAACGAGGCTCCTTGAAGCGAATTGATTTCCGCCGGGCTTAGTGTCCCTGACAAGCCACAACCTGCTGTGTCGGGGTTGGCCGTAATCGGTCCATTTGGATTAGCCAGGCAAGGACTAAGGGCCACGCCGGGCAGTGTGCCGAAAACGAAGCGGCCAGGGAAATAAGTGTGCGATTCGCTGTGATCGCCTCGAAGAAGTTCCGAACCACCGAACTTTATGGTATGGCGGCCACGGACCAATGTCACATTGTCCGCGAATTCCCAGCGGCGAAGGATGGTGAAGCTGGGCAGGAAGATGTTGGTGCCCAAATTGTTTGCGAAGCCTGGGATTTGTATCCCGGGTTCGGCAGGCTCATTCGGAATCACGTTGAAGCTGTTATAGTCCCACTGAACGCGAAGTTCATTCTGAGCGGTGGGGCTGAAGGTGTGATACCAGGCGCCTAAAATATTGTTGTCGTAGTTGTGGGTGGAGCTGCCCGCCGAAAACCCCGTCAGGGATTGCACGTCGGGGTTCTCCTCGAGGTCGTGTCCGAAGCGATAGGAAAGAAAAAGCTGATCGGAATTGCTGACGCGATGATCGAGACGTGCGGAAGTCAGATATTCGTGGGTGTTGTAGTTGAATAACCCCCCATTTGATTCCAGTTGGGTTATCAGAAACTGATTCAGTGCGGTCTGACCCGCCGTTAGACCGGTGGCAGGACTGACTGTCAATCCGGTTGCAAGCGCTCCGGCACAAATTTGCGCGGGCAGGCTGGTGATTGTGCCATTCGGATTGTTGATGCACGGAACCACCGGGTTTCCGGGAGCTGTCGCCAACGCGGTGACAATCGCTTGCTGCGCGAACCTTGGGTCGGTGGCCGGGAATGGATTCGAAAGCGCAAGAGGATTGGGGCCGGCAAAGATCGAGCTGCTCGTCAGGAGGGGAACCGCATTCTGCGCGTTTTGGAGCAATCCGTCGAAGGCAATGAATAGAAAAGTCTTGTCCTTTTGGATTGGGAATCCGATGGTGCCGCCGTACTGATATCGGCTGAGGGTGTCCTTTACAGGCTTGCCGGTGGATGTGAAGTTGAAATTACTGAAGGTCGGGTCGAAGGCGAGAGCCGAATCGAAAGCGAATGGATTGCGGGCATCGAGGGCGTCGTTGCGAAAGTAGCTGTAGAGGGTGCCGTGGACATCGTTGGTGCCCGATTTCGATACGATATTGATGGACGCCCCGCTCGCGCCTCCCAGATCCGCCGAGTAATTGCTACGATTCACCTGAAATTCCTGTACGGCATCCTGGCTAATCGTCGTGCGGACACCGCCGGAGTCATCGAGCGCTTCGCCGCCGTCGACGGTGACGCTGTTTCCCCGGCCGTTGCTGCCATAAAATGAAAGTCCGCTCTGCGGGGTCTGCTTAACGCGAAAATCTTGATCGTCCGCAAGGCGCGTGGAATTGGAGACGCCGGGCAGCAGGAGCGTAAAGGTAAGGTAATCGCGACGGTCGATAGGAAGATTGGCGACGTAGTCTTGCGTCACCGTGTTTGCCTGGCTGCCGCGCTGTGTTTCGACCACGGGCGGCGCCGCGGTGACTTCCGCCAGCTGGCCCGCGGCCGCGACTTTTAAGTGAAAGTCCACGGTAACGGTCGCTCCCACGTTCACAACCACATCTTGCTGGGTTTGGGTTTCGAAACCTGCCACCTGTGCTGTCACGCGGTAGTTTGCTGGCAGCAAGCCAGTCAAGCGATACAGGCCGGTTTCGTTGCTGGTTGCAGTGAATTGCGTTCCCCGAGCTACGTCTTGGGCTGTCACGGTTGCGAGGGGAACGACAGCGCCCGATGGATCGATAACGGTGCCAATGATGTTGCCTGACGC
>JASHRI010000142.1 GCA_030037435.1 Candidatus Acidiferrales bacterium
CTGCTGCCTGCCGCGGCATTCGAATTGGCGCGCAAGGCCGTCGAGAGCGCTGGAAATATTTTGGCGCTGCGCCCGCAGGGCGCTATGGCCCCTGAAAGCGTGCGTCTGATCGAGGCCGCCCTGTCGAGCGCGAAATCCGCCGATTGGATTCGCAAACACTGCCGCGTGCCCTCCATCGTTGCGAAAATCTCAGTCGAAAAAATCCCTGTGCCGCAAGCCACTCCGCGCGACCTGCTCGAGATTTTGGTCGAATCGGAGGCTGCGGCGATCTCTGGCGGCGTCAAGTCGGCTATCTCCGCCCCTCTTCCGGCCGCTGACGACGAAGCACCTGATTCTGCTGCACCCGCCGGTCTCGCCCATGTTGCGGAAAACACTTTGCGCGTCGATGCCAGCCGCATCGACACGGTCATGAATCTGGTCGGCGAACTGATCATCGGCAAATCCATGCTCCAGCGCGCGATTGCTGAATTTGAGCGCCGCTTCCCGAAAGATCCTCTGCGCGGAAAATTCTCCGACGCGATCGGATTTCAGTCGCGCGTGTTGGGCGAACTCCAAAAGTCCGTGATGAAGATTCGCATGGTGCCCGTCGAACAGTTATTCCGCCGTTTTCCACGGGTGATTCGCGACGTCGCCCGCCTGCGAAACCGGGACATCGGTCTCGAGGTTGCCGGGCAAAACACCGACCTGGACAAGAGCATCCTCGATGCGCTTGCCGAGCCTCTCGCCCATCTGGTTCGCAACGCGGCCGACCACGGCATCGAAGCCGCCGCCGAACGCCAGGCCGCGGGCAAGCCGGTTCGCGGCACAATCCGCTTGGACGCCTATCACGACGGCGACCAGGTGGTGATCGAGATTTCGGACGACGGCCGCGGTATCGACCGCGAAAAGATCACGCGCCGAGCCATCGAGCGCGGAATCGTCACTGCGGAAGAGGCAATTCGGTTTAACGAAACCGAAACCCTGCAACTCGTTTTTGCGCCCGGCCTCAGCACTGCCGACGAAGTCACCGAAATTTCGGGTCGCGGCGTCGGTCTCGACGTCGTGAAGACCGCGCTCGAAGATCTAAAGGGCTCGATCGAACTCGAAAGCCGCCCCGGCGAAGGGACCACTTTTCGCCTGATGGTGCCGCTCACTCTTGCCAGCATTCAGGCGTTGCTCTTCCGCGTTCAGGGCCGGCTCTATGCGGTGCCGATCGCTTCCGTGGGAGAAATCACGCGGCTCAACGAGGACGATGTTCATCGCGTCGACGATCACGAGGTCTTTCAGTTGCGCGACCAGGTCCTCACACTAGTCCGTCTCGACCGCCTTGAAAACCTGTCTCCCGTAGCCGCTCAGGAAAAGTCCAAGCGCATCTTCGTCATCGTGATTGGAACCGGCGGCCGTCGGTTTGGGCTAGCCGTGGACAGCCTGATGGGCGAAGAAGAATTGGTCATCAAGGCTCTCGAGGATCAGCTCATCACTTCTCCTCTCGTCAGTGGCGCCTCCATCTTGGGCGACGGAACGGTCGTCCTGATTCTCAACGTTCCGGCGGTGATTTCGCACCTGTCTCGAATCCCTGCATTGGGAGCGACGGCATGAGACAGAAAATTCGCGTGCTGGTCGTAGACGATTCCGCCCTGATGCGCAAGTTGATTCCGCAAACCCTGCTCAGCGATCCGACAATCGAAGTGGTAGGCACGGCGATGGATGGTTTGATCGGCCTGCGGAAAATCGAGGAGCTGCATCCCAACGTGGTTACTCTGGATCTCGAAATGCCGCGCATGGACGGAATCGAAATGCTGCGGCAAATCACGCGCAAACATCGCGTGCCCGTCATCGTGGTCAGCGCGCACACCGCCGAAGGCGCTTCTCTCACGCTCAAGGCGCTAGCCCTTGGCGCATTCGACTTTGTCACCAAGCCGCAAGACGCTGCTTCCGGTCATCTCGCGCAAATCGCCTCGGAACTCGCGCTGAAAATCAAAGTCGCGGCCGCTTCGGGCGCGCCAAAAATGATCATCACGGTCCCATCGACGAAGCCGAAGGTGCCGCGTCCTTTTTCAACGCAGCCTCGCTGGCCCTCGCGCATCGTCGCCGTCGGCGTTTCCACCGGTGGACCGAACGCGCTCCAGTACCTTTTTTCACAGCTTCCCGAAGATTTTCCCGGCTGCCTGGTCGTTGTGCAGCACATGCCCGAGGGATTTACCGAAATGTTCGCGCAGCGCCTGCACGAGTCGTGCCCCATCGAGGTGAAAGAGGCTCAGTCGGGCGATTTGTTGCTGGCTGGCCGCGCTCTGATCTGCCCGGGCAATCGTCACATGAAGGTTCGCCGCATGGAGCACGGCGACGTCGCCATTCTTGTCGACCAGCCGCGAGTGAATGGCCACCGCCCCTCCGTCGACGTCCTCTTTCACTCCGTCGCTCACGAGTTCGGCAACAAAGCCCTCGCCGTGCTGATGACCGGCATGGGAGAGGATGGCGCTCTTGGCCTTGGCGCAATTCAGTCGGCGGGCGGTTTCACCATTGCGCAGAGTCCGGATACCTGTGTGGTCGATAGCATGCCGCGTTCCGCCATCGAGCGTGGTTTTGCATCACGTGTCGTTTCGTTGGCGGGCATCAGCAGCATTCTGCAATCGAAGTGCATGCCCGAAAACCCGTCGGCCGAGCCGGCCGCGGAAGTTTCCACAGTAAATCAGCTTTCTGGAGAAGGTTCGTCGCGAAGGAGATCGTCATGAAACAGTTTGAACCACTCACACGCAAGGATAGCCAGCCCGTCCGCTACCTGATCGTGGACGACTCGGTCTTCGCTCGCAAGAGTCTCGCGAAGATGATCGAGTCTTTCGGCGGCCAGGTCGCTGGAGAGGCCGGCGACGGCTGTACTGCCATCACCGAATATGGGCGCACCAAGCCCGATATCGTTCTGATGGACATCACCATGCCCCAAATGGAAGGCATTGAAGCGGTCGAGCACATCGTCCAGCAGCATCCCGATGCTCGCGTGGTGATGGTCTCGTCGGTCGGCTACCAGGACAACATTCTGGCCGCTCTTCAAAAGGGGGCTCGCCACTTCGTGCAGAAGCCCGTTAAGCCGGACGCGCTCTACGAGATCGTCCGCTACGTGCTCAGTGACGATGGCGTCACCGCGCCCGCCGGCGCCGGGAAAGAGAGCTCGCGATGAGAATGGACCTGATCCAGCCTTTCATCGGCTCGCTCGACACCATCCTCGGCGAGATGATGCAGGCTCCCGCTAAAATTGCCGACCTCGAAATGGAAGAGGGGGGCTATCGCAAGAAGGGCCTCGCCGCTGTGGTCAGCTTCAAGGGCCAGATCGAAGGGCGCATCGTCCTCGATATGGAGCCATCCGCCGCCGCGCGCGTCGCCGAATACCTCACGGGCAGCGCCGTCGATCCCGCTGAGTCGATCGTGCCCGAGACCGTCTGCGAACTTGCCAACATGGTGATCGGCAATGCCGTCACGCAGCTCAATGACCGCGGCTTTCAGTTCAAGGTATTTCCGCCCGAAGTGTTGAGCGAGGCCGAATGCGCCAAGGCTGGCATGGATTCCGAGGCTACGATTTTGCGCTTTGAAACTGCCTGCGGAAACGTCTACCTCAACATCGCCATGCGCTACCACGCACGTCGCGCGCGCGAACGCACGCCTGTTTCTGTCGGATAGTCACGCCGGCTCTGCCGCACTCCTCGTCTCAGGCCGGCGCCTGACCCACCCTTCGGTATTGCGTGCCGTGCCGGAATAAGCCCGCCTTCGGTATCTTCTCCGAATAAACAACGCGCGCCGGTAAAAAAATATTTGCCGTATCCGGCGAATAGGGCACAGCCACGTCGATCAGCGCGTCCGCTTCATAGCGCCGCTTGCTTCGAAAGCACATCCCGATCGGCGAAATGTCTTCGCAAACCGCAAGTTCGTCATCCGCGCCCGTCTGCCGAATACAAGCGGTCAACCTCGTTTTCAACCGGATTCGTTGCCGCTGCCTCTGTTCTGTTTCAGGAGGTGTCGCAGCCTGCGGCTCTCTTGTGCGAGATGCGCGAGCCGCCAGTTTCTGCTCGTCCTCGTGTGGAGCTTGGATCCAAATGCTCGGCACGCCGCATTTGTTGCAATGCCGCGCGATGCCGCGGTTGGTTTCGAAGCCCCTGAGTTCCATTTCGTTCAGGTAGACCACCTCGCGCCCGCGGCAATACGTGCACTGCAGCAGCATCCGGGCCACCGTCTCCGCAGGCTCGCCAAGCGCCGGGAATTCGACGCCCCACAGGTCCGCATCCGGATCCATGATTTCCACGCCGTAGAGAAAACCTTCCTTTTGCTGGCCAAACTGTCCCACCACTCGCACCCTCGCGTGCCGATGCGCCTCGCTTGGCGCACGCCGTCTCACGTGAAGCTGCTGGTTCGGCGTCAATTCCCTGGGCGACAGAATCACCGCGCCGCTGCGATTGATCAGGAGCGTCTTGGTTGCCTCGGTAAACTCTTGCCCCTGAGAGTCGGTCCCGGAAGCTTCGAGCAGCAGCGTCAGCGCTACTCGATCGCTCCGGCGCGGAGATGGCGATGTCATGGGACCTCCCGTGAAGTCGTGGACATCCTGCTGGAGGCAAGATAGCATATCGGGCGACTCGCTGCTCCCCGGAAACCTGCTCGTGTGCGATCGGGTGGATCGCATCCGGCGAGTTGCAAACTGGCTCGTGCGCGTGGGGCACCTGTACACACTGCTCAAAATCAGGGGTGGCTGGATGATCGGCACTGTCAAGCGTTCGCTTGAGTTTTCTCTGGCTGTTCTCGCGGTGCTCGCATGCGGAATTTTTCTCGTGACACTCGCTGCCTCGCCCGCTGCGGCCCAGGGCAATCAAATCCACGGAGTTGTTCAAGATTCTTCGGGCGCCTCGGTTGCCAATGCCCAGGTGGCATTTCGCAACGATTCCTATTCCGCCACCACCTCCACCGATCAGTCCGGCGCCTTCACGTTCAACAACGTCCCCGTCGACTCCGGCACGCTCACCTTCACCGCAGACGGCATGAAGCAGGTCGAGCAGCAGTGGGCTTCCAGCTCCAACGCGCCAGTGCAGGTCGTTCTCGAACCCCT
>JASHRI010000143.1 GCA_030037435.1 Candidatus Acidiferrales bacterium
TCGACGCGAACACAGGAAAAAAACTTTGGGAGTCCATCCTTGGGGGGAATATTTCGGTCAGTACGATCACCTATGCGGTCGGCGGAAAGCAGTACGTGTGCGTGATGACGGGCGACAATTTAAAAGTGCCAGAACTAAGCGCCGAGGCGCCAAATCTCAACACGCCGACCGGCCACAACGCGATTTACGTTTTCTCATTGCCGTGAGCCAGAGTAATTCTGCAATCTGTTCGCGCGAGAGGCAATGGCCAGACGTTGTTTTGTCAAAAGCTAAGTAGCCCTAACATTACCAATGTTTTGCCGAACCGTGCAGTGATATTATGTGTATCGCAGGGCGGTCCTATCTGAAAGGGGCGCACAGCAATCATGAAAATCAATAGACGCAAGGTGCTTTCAATACTCGGTATTTCTCCGGCTATTTTGGCCGGCTCTACTGCGGTAGCCGGCGAGAAAAAGAAGAAGCCCGCGGCGGCCTTGTCCACCGGCTTCAAAATCGAGGCCGTCAATCCGAAGGGAATGCCGCCCCCGATCCAGCTCATTCCCATGGCGCCCCGCCTTTCGAGCCTTGACGGTAAGACGATCTACTTAGTGTCCGACGGTTTCGCCGGCGCCGACCGCTTCCTGGCGCAGATTGCCATCTGGTTCCAAAAGAATATGCCCAGCGTGAAGACGATATACCGCCTGAAAGCTGGGTCCTATTTCGATGACGACCCCAAGCTGATGGCGGAAATGAAAGCCAACGGCAACGCCATGATCATGGCGTACGGCCATTGAAGCACCTGCACACCAGCGACCGTCGGTCACTGCGCACAAGTTGAGAAGATGGGGCTCCCCACCGCCCCTCTGGTCACCATCGCCTTCGTTGGCCTTGCGAAATCGAATGCGGCAAGCCGCGGCATGCCTGACGAGCGAATTTGTTTCCTGCCGCATCCGATGACCGACAAAACGGACGCGGAAATGTACCAGGTCCTCCTTGGCAACGATCCCGTCACGAATAAGCCGCTGATGCCCGAAATCATAGACGCGCTCACCAAGCCGCTCACGGCCGACGAGCAAAAGAGCGGCCTGGTAACCCCGGACATCGGTCCGGCTACCTACGTAGACACGGCGGAGAATCTCCAGCGGATCTACCTCGATAACAACATGACCGACTTCATGCCCATCATCCTTCCCACCGAAGAAAAGGTGCAAGCGATGCTCAAGGGCACGAGCCATAAGCCTGATGAGGTTGTCGGCACGTTGAGCGCCGCCAAGGGGGCTCAACCTTCGTGGACCTTTACGGTCAGGCACGTGGCCATCAATGCCGTCATGGCCGGCGCGCTGCCGGAGCACTTGCCTACCATTTTGGCAATTTCCGCAACGGGGCAACCCGCCCTGTTCAGTTCCACGTCCTCGTTCTCCCGCATACTGCTGCTGAATGGCCCCATCTCCGACAAGATCAAGATGAACTACGGCATCGGCGCCATGGGTCCGTTCGCCGAACCCAATGCTGTGATTGGCCGCGCATGGACAATCCTTTCGAAAAACCTCGGCGGCTGCGGCATGCCCGGACTCAGCTACATGGGCACCCTGGGAAGCAACCTCAACTACAACAACGTCTGCATCGCAGAAACGGAAAACAAGCTTCCGGACGGCTGGCAGCCGTTCCACGTGCAGAAAGGCTTTAAACCGACCGACAGCGTGGTCAGCATCTTCAACGGCTGGAGCCTGAACAACGTCGCCTGGTTCCCCAACATGCCGTATCACGAACTGATCAACAACTGGCTAACGCATTTCTTCTCGTTCGGCACCTCGGCGGCCACGTTGTTGCTCGATCCAACTGTCGCCCGCGAAGCGAAGAGCAAGGGATTCAATTCGAAGGAAGAATTAAGCGACTACTGGTCGAAGAACTCGAAGACGCCGGCGTGGCTCTACTGGGACACGCACCAGAAGGAACTGGAGCAGGCGAAAGCGGGCGTCGAGCCCTACGCTTCGTATCTGAAGATGGGCGATGCCGATATTCCATTCCAGCGCTTCTACCGCCGGGGCCGTCCGGGCGGGCCGCCTGTTGCCAACCCGAAATCTTCGATTGAGATCATCGTGCTCGGAGGCGAGACCAACACCTACTGGGCAGGCGGAGACTTCAGCCACGTGACGAGCGTCCCCATCGATAAGTGGGCGTAAGCGGAGCCGGATTTTTCCACTTCGAAGCGCCGAGCAAGAGTCCGACGCTCGAAGTATGGGCGATGGGCACCGTTGAGCATGCGGTTGTTGTCATAGGAGTGGTTACCAACCCGGGTCAACCCACCAAGACGCACCCTTTGCACAAATCGCAAAGGATGCGGCACCCTCAGGTTACTTTGTGCCTTAAAACGAGGTCTGGTGTGACGATCCGACAACGTCATCTGATCAGCCCCGGGCGTTAGGCATCAACGGCTGGGGCAAGCAGGATTCTCGAACTTTTGTGGGATTTCAAAGGGAACAAAATTCGTATAGACACTGCCGAACTGTAGGTCGCCGAATCGCGCCCACCTCGCTCGGAGGTTCTGAACGTCGGCGTAGCCGTAGTACGGCCACGTCGAAATCCCGAGCCTAAGAACGTGGGTTCCCCGGTTGATAAGGCCGTGTTCTGATGTGGGCCCTTTGGTTCCGAAGACGCTTGTCTGAATTGTCACATCGTAGCTTTGCCGGGGATTCAGTATCACGAAGTACTTTGGATCTGGAGCATCCCGAAAGGGGGGACTCGGCGGGTTTTCACGGACTAACCTATCAGGGTTCGGCGCAGACTCGAACTGCCCTGCGTCCCCAGCTTCGACGCTTTTCGCTACGCGCACAAGATCCGTATTGTCGATCTTTTTCGACAGGATCACTGGTTTGTCAGAGACATTGGTGAAGTGAAGCCGAACTTCCAGCCGCACGGTAAAGGACTCATCGTCTGCGTGACAGTATGTCTGGGCCAGAATCGCGAAGGTCACGCTTAGAGCGTCGGTCTCCGATGTGGAAGATTGTGCTCGGCCGAAAAGCACAGACGACGACCTTGGCGCCGCGCAGGATCGCGCATACAGCGGACCGCCTTGTGCGACAAGTGCGAAAGCAAGTGAGAGCAGAATGAGAAGGGCTTTCATGGTCGCGGGTGGCGAATCCCTCGTTTCGGTATTCGAACGTTAGAATTAGAATCCGTCTGATTTCCGACGAACGCCCATGATGATCGTGCCAATTGTCGCGTAAAGCGCGGAGTTTAGCAGCCCGACTATCAACCACAAGAAGGCTCCGGAGATGGTAAACGGTTCGATATCAATGAACGGAACTATCAGTAGGCCGGGCGGACACAGAACGGTCGAGATAACCCCTATGAAAGTCTCCCCCCAGCTCGCAGTTTCGGTGTACGGCCAAAGACAATTAGCAGCGTAGATTAAGGCGGTGATTGCTAGTGCGAACATGGCAAGACCAACGATGAGCCGTCTCTGAGCAGTACGCGCCAAACCCCTCTCCCTCTACCTCGCCCTTGCGATTACCAAATTGCTCCGGGTCAGTGCTTCTTATCGCCGCCGCTCTAATGGTCCAGCCATGTTCCCACCTGGCAGATCCGGCAGCGGAGCCGAGTGGTTTCGCTCTACAGGATCGCTGAAACGGTGGTTCCGGCGGCGGCAAAAACCGCCGGCATTTCGGCGCGAGCGAGCGGAAGAAAGTGGCGGACAACCTCAGGATCGAACTGGGTGCCGCTCGCCTCGACCAGCCGGCGTATGGCCTCTTCAAACGGCAATCCGTTGCGGTAAGGACGGCAGGAAACCATCGCGTCAAACGAATCAATCACCGACACGATTCGCGAGCCGATGGGAATCTCGTCTTGCTTCAACCCTCCCGGATAGCCTTTCCCATCGAAACTTTCATGATGGTGCAGGATGATCAGGCTGGCGGATTTCATTCCGGGGACCTTCCGCAGCACCGCCCAGCCATATTCCGGGTGCTTCTTCATCAGTTCATATTCTTCAACACTCAACTTCGCCGGCTTGTTGAGGATTGCGTCGGGTATTCCCACTTTCCCGATGTCGTGCAGCAGCGCCGCGATTTCCATGTCGCCAAGCGCCGCTTCCGGCATGCCAACTTCGCGCGCCACGTGAAGGGCCCACTCCGCCAGGCGCGTGCTGTGGACACCGGTGTTCAGGTCTTTCAGATCCAGCAGTTGGTTCAATGCGCAAATCATCGACGTGCGCATCGCTTTCAGCTCTTCTTCGATTGCCTTGATGCGGAGGGGAGGCGTGCACCATTCCGGCGCTGCCGGACCGGCCCCAAGGTACGAGGGCCGTCCGGCGTCGGTCATGAGTTCAGCTTCGAATTCAGCTGCAATGCTCGGCATGGTGCGCTCTCTCCGCTTCGCCTGAGCTTCCGGTTACGGCAGCAAGCCCGCAAGCGGGTTCAGGTAGAACAGCGAGTCGTAAACGTCCAACCGGCCGTAACCCATGTTCGCGCCGACGTATTTGGCATGCGAGATTCCCCACGCCGCGACTGACGGGGTGTCGCGAGGCTGCATCTGGAGGATCAAGTCGGCAGTGCCCGCAACGAAGGGCGAGCTGAACGAAGTTCCCCAGCCGGCCGCGTAGAGGCCGAAGGGATAGGTTGTAACCACTCCTTCGCCGGGCGCCGCGACGTAGACGATTTGATCGCCATAGTTGGAGAACGTCGAGCGCTGATCCTCATTGCTCGTCGAGGCAACGCCCATAACCGGCTTAATTGATGCGGGATAGACCACTTCCATTTCGCCGTCGTTGCCGGATGACGCCGTCATGATCACATTGTTCTGTGACGCGTAGCTGATCGCATCCGAAAGCTCCGTGGAACTTGAGGTCATGTCGAAGCTCATGTTGATCACGTTGGCGTGGTTCTGCACGGCGTAGTAAATGCCGGCCAAGATGTTGGAAAGGTTGGCCGAGCCATCCGCACTGAAAGACTTCACCGGCAGAATTTGCGCTTTTGGAGCGACCAGGTGAAGCACGCCGGCCACCATCGTGCCATGGCCGAACGCAGCGTACTGGGTATTGTCGAGCATCGCCGCAGTGTGCTGGTCGAGCATCGCGGCTGTGTGCTGATTCACAAAGACGGGTTCGCAGGTCTCGCACGGTGGCGGAGCCGCCATATTGATGTCGTTCAATTCCGAGCCGCCAGGCTGATTGCGCGTGAAGTCGTAGCCCTGGAGCAGTACGCCTTGCAGCGCCGGGTGGGTCGGATCAACACCGGTATCGATGTCCGCGATAATTCCGGCTCCGCTTACGTGGAACGAATTCTGCGCCTGTCCAATCCGGATGATCTGAGCGGCAGGCTGGTCGACGTAACCTTCGGGGACCATGACGCCGTAATAGTTGACCGGCGTGTTGTTGTACAAGCTGGCTGGTGCATTACCCGACGCCGAAGAATTCGAAGGATTCGGCGGTATCACTAGAGTCTGGTCGACTTCCGCGTCGACGATACCGGTCACCAAGCGCAGGATATTAGCCAGTAGATCTGCCACCAGTCCTTGTTGCGTCGGACGAACCAGGAAAACTTGATTAAGGCCTCCATCCAAATTGCTGACCACCGTGCAGCCGTTTAACTGGCACTGGTTCTGCAATCCGGCCTTGCCCAAGGTCGTGCGGACAATTACTCCCTGCGGAGGGGGAGCAAGCAGCTGAGTTACGCCTGAGGTCAAGCCGGAGACGAGTCCGCCGAGTCCCCCGAGCAATCCCTGCGCGGAGGCGGGCTGGCTCCAGAACCCAATGCTTACAAGAAGGACGGCAATCCAGAGGTGACGCTTCATGGTTGAAACTGCTCCTTTTGCGCGCCTACAAACAACCGCTTGCTATTAAGGCTGACGGTTCCAGTATTTCTAGCTGAACCGCGGGCCACAATGGTACAAACGGCTGCTCTTGCATGGTCGCGCCTCAAACCTTCTTCCTAGTACGTTTCTTCCGTCCCCTCAGCACTCTCTTTTCTCTAATAGAATCAAGCATATACGGAACTCCGTGTTGCGGCGGTGCAGCCGGCTCAATCAGTGCGACCGAAATCTCGCGACCCTGCGGAAGTGTGGCCCGAAGTTCGAGCCGGCCGACTGGCATGCACTCGAGCTGGAACTCACCAAGGTGATTCGTTTCCGATTCAGCGACTACTTTCTTGCCAAGGTGCAACGACACTGGGACATTTTGCGGAGGTTTCCCTGGATTCGCCGCATCCAGCACCTGGCCGACGATCGATACGATCTCTGAGTCGATTTTTGGCTCCATCCGCAAATCAATGCGGTGTTCTGCCACGCCAAAAAGCAGTTGCCTGGGTTGCCAAGGCCCGGATCGAACACCTACCGGCGCGGGACCACGCATACTGTCGAAGAGCAGTTCGGCCACGGTCAGCTTCGACTTCCCTAGCGGCTTGAATCCGTGGGTAACCAGCATTGCTTTGGCTTGGCGAACCGCGCTCTCTGACGGCTCGAGCGCTACTTGACCCTTCGCAGCCTGAGTGACGCGTTGCCACAGCCCCAGCTCCTTGGCGCAGGTCCGGCAGCCGCTGTCTAAATGGCTCTGCATAATCGACTTATCCTTGGTCCCGACTACTCCTCGTGCGAAGTCGGCCCACTGCTCTGCCGTGTAGTGTTTCATCCCTCATCCCCCTATCTCATCTCTGGCGGTCCGCCCGTGGAGCCTGCCAGTCGATACCATCACCAATGCACAAGGGCACCGAGCAGGTTAAAAAATATAGGGTCTTGATTGGATGCTAACTTCAGGAATTAAAGAACTTACCGGTAAGCGTAAATGGAGCCCAATAGTATGGATGGGGATAATCCTCGCGAAGGTCTTTGACGGCTGCCTGGAAGGCGCACGCACGGTCCGAGGACGTGGCGAACCTACCATAGAAGCCTGACATAAATTCGGCGGTGCTCCGGTCGTGCACGTCCCACAGCGTGAGGAGCAGCGACTGCGCACCGGCGTAAAGCAATCCGCGGGTTAGCCCCAGCAGTTCGTCGCCCGCCGTAACAACGTTCAGACCTGTGGCACAACCACTGAGCGTGACGAGTTCGGCGCCCAACTTGAGCTGGTACAGATCGTATAGGTTTAGGTAGGAACGTCCGAGGCGGATTCCAGAGAACATCGGACTGTCTTGCCGGAACGTGCCGTGCGTGGCGACATGAATCAGGCGGCGCTTCAGTCCGTCGGCGCGAAGCGCCTCGTCGGCTGCCTCGGCACCCAGGACCAGCCGCGAGCCCGGCAGCGTCTTCGCAACAGCACGCACTTCATCTTCAATCAGGGGTGCGCGTTCGTCAGGAACGCCCAATACGAGCGCGCCATCCGTCGCGTTTGATTTCTTGCGATGACAGAGCGCATAGATCCCCGCGCTCGGCGCATACGAGATCGAGAAACGGTCGATCACGTAGTTTTCGCCGTCGAAAAGTGCGTGGAACGGAAGAAAGTGAAGCACTCCGTGGGGAACGACGATCAGGTGACTCGCCGAAATGTGTTCGCGCAATGGAGCGATCAGTTCGCGATACAGTTCTTGAAGGTGCGAACGAGACGCCTGAATCAGAGTGTCCTGAAATGCGTGCACGTAGTCCGAACCGAGCGCGAACTTGGAAAGCTGGAAACGCAGCAAGCGCACCAAATTCACGATGCGCGAAACCGGCGTAACCGGCACGATCCGCAGGCCGTCGCGCGTGAGGATTGCCGCGACGAAATGATCGCGAACTCCGAAATATTCGATCAGCGCCGCGTGAGCAGGGATCGTCTCGCGGATGCTTTCTAACGACGGCACGCTTTCAGTCATTTCGCCGCCCGGCGAAACCTCCGAAGAGCGCATCTCGCGCAGAACGCGAACTAAGTTATTTTCCCGGGCGACGGCTTCCTTCTGGAGATTTTCGATGCGCTCCGGAGAGGGAGCTTCGGCACTCAATTGTTCGCGTTCGATGCGGCGGTAATACCAGTTGAGCTCTTCGCGCATCTCGCGGATGCGCCGAACCAGGCCGCTTTGACCTTCCTCTGGCGCGGCGAAGGACGCTCCCGGATGAAGCAGCAGTTCGGCGAGGCTGCGCGACTTTGCGAGCTCAATGTAACCGAGCGCTTCCTCGGCCGATCTGCCTCGGCGCCGATCGCTCAAGCACAATTCGACGAGGCGTTCGTACACCTCGAGCCGGTTCTTCATGAACGAGATTTTGAGTTCCTCGCCGCGCAGGCTGCCGCGGAGAGTTTCGAGTTCGGTCCGCGCAGATTGGTAGGAAACGTATGCCGCGGCATCATCGCCGGAGGACTGCTGAATTTGTCCCATCAGAAAGTGAGCCTGATAGTGCAAGGACGGAGACTCGAGTCCGGCGACGCGCTCGAGAGCGCGGGCGCATTCCTTGCCTGCCAGCGCTAGGTCGCCCGTGCGCATGGCGATTCGCGCGAGCAGGAGGTGACAGAAAGCCGCCTTGCCGTGAAGCACCGACGTTCCGAAAAACGCCGCGCTTCGATTGCACAGCCGGCGCGATTCAAAGAGGCGATCTTCTTCGTAGAGAACGACCGCCTGGTAGAGATCGACCAGCGACGGCCACACCTTATTCTTCTCGCGGACGAAGATTTCTCGCGCTTTCGCGAACAGTTCGAGCGAACCCATCGCCTTGCCCAATTGGCTCGAAGCCATCGCCTCGTTGGCCAGGCACTTGGCTTCTTCATAGCCCATGCCCAGCTTTTGAAAGCGCAAATAGCCTTCATGCGCGATCTCATACGCCTCAGCGCACATATTGAGTTCGAGATGAATTTCCGAAAGATCGAGAAAGCAGAGTGCGTGCACGTGGGCGTCGCCGTTCTTTTCACACTCGGCGCGCGTGGCCCGAAGCATCTGGATGGCCCTGCTGTATTCGCCACGCAGGTAGTGAAGGTACGCGATGTTGTAGTCACTTTGCGTGACGAGCAGCGCCATTCCATGATTCACGAACGCCTCGCGAGCTCGCTGATACGAGGCGAGCGCGCGCGGAAAATCGTTGAGCGTGATCAGGCTGACGGCCAGATTGTAGAGCGTGATCGCCAGGCCCTCCGCATCGCGTAACGGCGCCAGTATTTCGTATGCGCGTTCGTAGCACACCACGGCGTCTTCGAAACGGTCCTGGCGATGGTGGATATTTCCGACGTTGATTTCGACGTGACCCAGGCGGCGCACATCGCGCGTCGCGCGAAAGATCGTCCGCGCGGCATCGGCGGCTTCTAGCGCTTTGTCGTATTGCCCGAGGAGAAGATAGGGCTGGATGGAAGCATTTAGAGTGCGGGCCTCTTCTTCGGCGTTGCCGGTCTCGCGAAAAAGTTTCAGCGCACGATCGTGGTATTCGAGCGCGGTGGCATTTTCGCCGACGTTATACAGCGCGTTGGCCTTGGCGCGAAGGCTGCGGCCCAGTACATCCCTACTGCGCAGCTTGCTCGCCGTAGTCTGGGCGAGATTGCCCGCGATGGCCACCGCCGCCTCGGCGAGTGCGAGCGACTGGTGCGGATCGATGCGAAGGCTGGCGCGAGACGCTTCGTTGAGTTGCTGAACCGCCGCGGCGCTCGCGATACGGCTTCGGCGCGCGAGATACCGCTTCCGGCTGCCATCGTCCTTAAGACGCGCTATTTCCGAAAGCAATCTTTCAGAAAGAGGATTTGCACTGCGACGCATTACCGAAAACCCGTCTCCGACAGCCGCTTCTTCAAGCGGTCCAGGCACCGCTGGCGGATGAACCCAATCGATCCCACTGCGATGCCAAGTTCTTGGGCGATTTCCTTGTAGGGGCGCGCGGGCTCCTCGAAAAAGAGCATCTCAACCAGTTGGCGGCAGCGCGGTGGCATCCCCGTAATCGCCTGCCGCAGCGATTGCTCCTCTTGGGCTTCGCGCAGGATACCCTCGGCGACCGGCGGCACCTCTGAATCAATTGGCTCGTCGCTATCGTCCGTATATTCGAGGCGCTGGTTGTGACGTTTTTGCCGCAAGCACTTGTGCGATGTGACTTGCATGATCCACTTGGGAAGCGCCCTGGGTTCGCGCAACTTCGGCAACTGGGAAAGCAATTCGAGGCATACGCCCTGGAAGATGTCATTGGCTACATCGGAGGACAGGCCGCATTTGATCGGAATGGAGAAAATCAGGCGCTTGTACTTATCAATCAGCGCCGCCCACGCCTCCTCGTTGCCGCGGACGCATTCGCGCACCAGACGTGTGTCCGTCCACGCGGCCGCGACGTTCTCCTCGACTGATCGGCTTGCGCGAGGTTCGAGTTCGGCGGATAGCGAGCTAGCGCACATAAAGTTCTTCCACGTTCCATAGCACGTAGGGATCGAGAATCGCCGGACGGAAATTACCTACCCTATCCTTCGCGCCGACGAGAATATTTGGGCTGACCAGACAGATCACTGGCAGATTCTGCGACACGATTTCCTGCACGCGGTCGTACAGTTGCTTGCGCTTCGCATAGTTGATCGTCACTTCCTGCTGTTGCATCAGTTTGTCCATCTGCGCTTCCCATGGAGTGGACGGCTTGCCGGCCAAATTCCACAAATGCGTCTCGCCGTCCGATACCCAGACGTTCATTTCCGACGTTGGGTCAGCGTCGCCGCTCGCGATGCCCATCACCACAGCTTCGTAATCAAAGCTATTCAGCAGGCGAGCGACCATCGCGCGAAATTCCAGCGGGACAATGTGAACGTTCATGCCAAGATGGCTCAAATCGTCCTGAACGATCGTCGCCATTTTTGTGCGCTGGGCATTCGACGAGCTAGTGAGAATCGAAAATTCCACGGCTTTGCCGTGCGGATCGACGAGCGTTCCGTCGCCCTTCCACGAAAAGCCCGCCGAGCGCAGCAGTTCCTTTGCGTGGTCGAGCGAACATTGCGGATGCGGCAAGGCGGAGTCGATCCAGAGCTTGTTCCCGGGCGTTACCTGCCCCCAAAGTGGCGTTGCGCGTCCCGCATAGACCAAGCGAACGATGTCCGCGCGGTCGATGGCCTCGGAAACGGCCTGGCGAAAGCGCACGTCGCGGAACCAAGCCTGCTTCGCAGCAATTTCGGGCTTTCCCTTGGACGACAGATCATTGAGATTGAAGAATAGAAAGTTGTATTCGAGGCCCGCGCCAAGATCGGCCACGTGATAGCCCTTGGCAGCCTGCTGTTTTTGGAGCATCGTAAAGTTTTCCGCCCCAACGCGGCTCAACAGGTCCGTGTCCCCGGCTTCAAATCGAATCACCTCCGCGTCTTCATTCGACACAAATAGGAATTGCAGCTCATTGAGATAAGGAAGACGGTTTCCTGACTTATCCTGCTTCCAGTAATAAGGATTTCTTTCGAGCACCACGCGCTGACCCGGAACGTATTCCTTCAGCCGAAAAGGGCCAAGTCCCGCAAACTGACTGGGAGGCGCGGAAAGGCTCCAGGCTTGAGGGAACTTGCCATCACGATAAGTTGCCTCAAGCAGATGTCGGGGAAGAATCGCGATTCCGTCGAAGATGCGATCGGCTGCGGCATAGGGCTGAGCCAGCGAGAATCGCACGGTGTAGTCGTCAATTTTCTCGACAGCGATGGGCTTGTCGACGATTACCAACAGGTCGCGCTGGGGCGAGTGAATTTTCTCGTCAAGCAGCACTTGGAATGTGAAGACCACGTCGTCCGCGTTGAAAGGCTGGCCATCGGAAAAGCGCAGGCCGCGGCGAAGATGCAGCGTGTACTGCTTGCCATCTTTCGAGACTTCCCACGATTTCGCCAGCGCCGGCGCCGTTTTCAACGTCTGCCGGTTGATGTCGATCAAATCGGCGTTCAGGCAGCCAAGCACCTCGCGGGATGGATCGTCCACGGCAAGCGCCGGATTCAATGTCTTCGGCTCCGAACGAAGCGCGATCACCAGACTACCTCCCATGCGGCCCACGGGAGTTTCTGTAATGGCAAGCTCTTCTCCAGGCTGCGCGGCGTTCAGCGGTCGAATTGCCGTGGCGCCCCAAATGGCCAAAAGAGCGCAGACGACTATTGCGCCGCACCCCCAGGCGCGGTGTCGCCTATTTCGTGTCCTGCCCATAACGCTACTCTAAACAGAGATTGGCGCTTTCTACAGCGCGACGGACTTTAGACGTTCCTGGACTGCATCGGCGACGGAGTAATAGGCCAGAAAGAGCGGAATGAGCAAGAGAGCCGGAAGGAACATCCACCAATACGTTGAAAGAACGTAGTACTGCTGCAAGGACGCGAGCAGGCTGCCCCAGCTCGGCATGGGTTCGCCAACGCCAAGCCCCAGGAACGTCAGGGTAACCTCGGCCAGAATATATTGCGGGATCAGCAGCGTGATCTGCGTCAGCACTACCCCGTAAGCCTCCGGTAGCACATGCCGGCGCAAAAGGTAAGCGTCCGATGCCCCGAAGCCGCGCGCAGCGAGCACGGAGTTGCGCTCCTTTGCGCTCAGCACCACGCCACGAATCAGCCGCGCAGGACGCGCCCACCCGATGAGTCCCACGACGGCGACCAGCAAGAGCAACACCTGCGCTTGCGACACGTGCAGCGGCAAGGCGGCGCGCACGGCGAAAAGCAGGTAGAGCCACGGCAGCGCAAGGAAAAGTTCGCCGCCGCGCATCAGCAGGTCGTCCACCCAGCCGCCGTAAAAACCGGCGATGCCGCCCACCACGATTCCCACGGACACGGAAAGCGCAGCCGCCAGCAGACCAGCGAGCAGCGAGAGCTGCCCGCCAAACAGGAATCGCGAGAATTGGTCGCGTCCGAACTCGTCCGTGCCCATCAGAAAGACACGCCCAGGGTCACTGACGCCGAAGAGGTGAACGCGCGAAGCGAAAATCCCGGCAATTTTGTATGGCGTGCCTTGCACGAAGAAATGCATCGCATAGCGCGTGTTCAGGTCGGTCCGATACGCACCGGGATTGTCGGAATCATCCGCCAATGCGTAGACAAATGGACGCACGTGCCATTTCCCGGCCTGATCGACGAAATGCAGCTCCGTGGGTGGCGCAAACGGCAGTTCGCGGTTCTGCGTGGCGTAACCGTACGGCGCGAAAAACCCCGCAAACAAAATTGCGGCGTGAACAACCACCAGCAGAAATATAACGACGCCGAATTTGTACTTTCGTTGCACCGAGTCACTCCATGCGAATCCGCGGATCAACGGCAACCAGCAGCAGATCGGCCAGCAGATTGCCAAAGACAAGAAACACGGCCGATAGCAGCACCGTGGCCACCACCACATATACGTCGCGCGCCAGCGTCGCTTCGATCAGCAGCGGCCCCAGGCCTGGCCAGCTCAGAATGACTTCCGCGATCAGCGATGCGCTCAGCATGGTGGCGACTGAAAAGCCGAACAGCGAAATCAGCGGATTCGCCGCCACTGGCAAGGCATATCGGAACAGCACCCGCATGCGCGGAATTCCATGCCCGCGCGCAGCGCGCAGAAATGGCGACGCCAGCACGTCGACCATCGCAGAGCGCACATGGCGGATCAGAACGGGCAGCGACACCACGGCCAGGCCGAACGCAGGCAGAAATAGATGAGCGAATACATCTTTGGCTCGTGGCCAAAAAGCGGCTGCTTCTGCCGACGGCGAAAACATTCCGCCTGCCGGAAACCAACCTGTGCGCACCGCAAGCAGCAGCAAACACAAAAACAGCAACAAATCGGGAATCGTGAGCAGCGTCGAGGTCGTCACACCCAAAATTCGATTGGCCCAGCCGCGTCCGCTGGTCGCCGTCCAGATGCCGAGCGGAATTCCGAGAAGCCATGCCATCAGCGTCGCCGCGCCGGTCAACACCAGCGTGTTTCGCGCACGCACCGCGATGATCGGGCCAACGGCGCTGTTGTAAGCCAGCGAGAAACCAAGGTCGCCGTGTGCAACCGACCGCAGCCAGTGCTCGTAGCGAACCGGCAATGATTGGTTCAGGCCATACTCGACGCGCAGGGCTTCCACCGTCCGCGCGGAGATGCGCGGGTTCAGTTGAAGCTCGTCAAAGAAGTCGCCAGGAGCCCATTGAAGCAGCGCGAACGAAAAGAACGACACGCCGATCAGTAAGAGCGCCGCATGAATGAGTCGTCGTCCGAGATATTTCATACGAGATTCCTATGCGGAGCGCTCCAAAAGAATTGATTCGAGGGACGGCATGGCACACAGCAAATCGCGTGTGTACGGATGGTCTGGCTGCGCGAACAATTGCGAAGCGGGCGCCTGTTCCACGATTTTCCCGGCGTACATCACGGCCACTTCCTCGGCGAACTGTGCCACCAGCCGCAGATCGTGCGACACGTGAATGTATGTGAGCGCATGCGACGCCTGCAGGTCAGCTAGAAGCGCCAAAATCATTTT
>JASHRI010000144.1 GCA_030037435.1 Candidatus Acidiferrales bacterium
TGAGATTCCGAATTCGTCTCGCGATGCGCGATTTCCCATGCGCCGGGAAGGGCAAGATCGCAGTCCACGCGAAATTCTTTGAGGATTTTTTCGAGGCCGCCGAGAACGTCGCCGAGTCCGGGAAGGTCATCGGCAGCCGACCCGGGCAGGACCATGCCGCCCGTTCGACCACTGGCCCCTGCTCCGATGTCCTGTGCCTCAAACACCGCGACCGATTTATCAGGCGCGAGCATCCGGAACCATGCCGCCGCTGCGAGGCCAGTGAAGCCGGCGCCGATGACGGCAAAGTCGACGGCTGCGGGCAGCGCGCGTTTCGGCGGACGAAAATCAACGCTCCAGACCGGGCTTCCCCATGGGTAGCGGTATTCAGATGTAGACATCGAGGCGAGCCACAACTGGAAGACCGGAGTCGATGTGCGGCAAATGCTTCCCACACACCGCAGACGGCCGGCCTTCCCTTGTCGCCGGGCGATGGGACCCGCTGGAATGAAAATCTATAGGATGTTCTCTGACCAGTTCTCGAGAGTGTGTTTGACGTGCGCCATGAACTGGTGAGCGACCGCTCCATCGACGATGCGATGATCGTACGAGAGGGTCAAATAGACCATCGAGCGAATCGCGATAGCGTCGTCGATTACTACCGGCCGCTTTTCAATAGCGCCGAGACCGAGGATCGCAACGTTCGGCTGATTGATCACTGGCAAGCCGAACAGTCCGCCGAAGACTCCGGGATTGGTGATCGAGAACGTGCTCTCCATCACCTCTTCGGGCTTCAGTTTTTTCGCGCGAGCGCGCTCGGCCAAGTCGTTGACGGCACGTGCCAGTCCAAGGAAGTTTTTCTCCTCAGCATTCTTAACCACCGGCACGATCAAACCCCAATCAAGCGCCACGGCAATGCCGATGTTGCATTCGCGATGGAGCACGACATTGGTGCCATCGACCGAGGCGTTCACCGTGGGATATGCGCGCAGCGCCTCGACCGCGGCGCGGATGAAAAACGGCGTATACGTGAGCTTGGTTCCGGCTTCCTGCTCGAATTTCTCCTTGTTCTTCGCTCGCAATGAGGCGACTTTGCTGACGTCAGCCTCTTCGACCGAATAGACGTGCGGCGACGTGCGCTTCGAGAGAAGCATGTGCTCCGCGATTCGCTGGCGCATCACCGACATCGGCTGCACTTCGTAGTGCCCGAAGTACATCTTTTCGCGCGCTACGCCCGCTTCGCCCAAAGCCGACGGCGCCGGCGGTGCAGCGGATGCCGGAGCGCCAGCGCGAGCCGCGGGAGCTGCCTGCGCAGCGCCACCTTCGACTGCGGCGAGAATATCGCGCTTGCTCACGCGCCCTCCGGCGCCTGTTCCGGGGACCTGCGAGAGATCGATGCTGTGTTCGCGCGCGATGCGGCGGACGAGCGGGGAGCTGCGAATCTTGTCGCCATTTCCGCCAGAAGGCGCAGTTCGCGCCGCAGGAGCCGGCGCCGGAGGCGCGGGAGCAGGTTTGGGTGCGACCTGCTGCGGGGCAGCCACAACGGGCTTGGAAGCTTCGGCCTTCGGAGAAGCGGGCGCCGGTTTCGCCGGTGGCGGCGCAGAAGCCGCGGCAGTTGCGCCAGCCGCGTCGATTATGCCGACAACGGTCTGGATCGGTACGGTCTGGCCCTCATTGACTTTGATTTCTTTCAGCACGCCGGCGGCAGGGGACGGGATCTCCGCATCGACTTTGTCTGTCGAGATTTCGAACAGCGGTTCATCGCGCTCAATCTTGTCGCCTGGCTTCTTCAACCACTTGGTAATGGTCCCTTCGAAAATACTTTCGCCCATCTGGGGCATGATGACGTCAACCGCCATAGTGATCTCCTCAGACTGTGAAGCTTAGGCGGCGCGGAGGCACTCTTCGTGCCAGACGCCGGGAACTCCTTCAAGCGTATAAATCTCATCACCGCCGTGAAAAAATTTGACCGCTTTCACGCGAGCTACTCGGTCCGCATATTCCAGCTGTTCGGGCTCGAGCTCGTTGTGATATTGCCCCGCCTCCAGAAACTCCTCCAGGAAGGCGCGATCGGCAACGCGAACGTCAGTCCCGATTTCGAACTCTGCTTTGTTCAGTCCCTTTGTTTTTCCCAAGGCGGCAGACCTGCTTTCTTCAGCTAGTATTGTGCCAATTCCCGAGCGGTGGCGGCAACCCTTTCAGTGCTTGGCAAGAACCTCTCTTCGAGCGGCGGCGCGTAGGGTGTAGGAGTATCGAGCGCCGTGACGCGCGCGATCGGGCCGTCCAGGTGCTCGAAAGCATCCTCGCATACAATTGCAGCGATTTCTGCGGCGATGCCGCCGGTTCGAGTGTCCTCGTGCACCACGAGCAGCTTATTGGTTTTCTTCACCGAGCGCACGATTGCCTCGCGGTCGAGCGGCAACAGCGTCCGCAGGTCGATCACCTCTGCTTCGATGCCTTCTTTCGCGAGTTGCTGCGCAGCTTCGAGCGACGTGTGAGCCGCGGCTGCATAACTCAGGATGGTCAGATCGCGACCTTCGCGCCGAACCGCAGCTTTCCCGATCGGCACCGTGTATTCCTCGCTGGGTACGTCCTCTTTGACGCGCCTATAAAGGAATTTGTGTTCGAAGAAAAGCACGGGATTGTTATCGCGAATCGCGGACTTGAGCAGACCCTTCGCATCATATGCCGTCGAGGGATAGACGACCTTCAATCCCGGCGTGTGCACGAAATACATCTCCGGATTCGCCGAATGGAACGGTCCGCCGTGCACGCCGGCACCCGAGGGCCCGCGCAACACCATCGGCACAGGTGCACCCCAGCGATAATGAGACTTTGCGATGAAATTTGTCACCTGATTGAAGCAACAGGCGATGAAATCGATGAACTGCATTTCGGCCACCGGCCTCAATCCGAGGTAGCTCATGCCGCAAGCGGCGCCCACTATCGCGGTCTCGCTGATCGGCGTGTCGATCACGCGCTCCGGGCCGAACTTCGCAAGTAAGCCTTCGGTCACCTTGAATGCGCCGCCGTAAACGCCGACGTCTTCGCCAAGCGTCACGACGGCAGGATCGCGCTGCATCTCTTCGAAGAGCGCCTCTCGAATCGCTTCGAGCATGGTGATTTCGGGCATGGTCAGCGCCTGCGCTTCTTGTGACGATGGGGCTTGGCCGTCGTGCTTTTGTGTTGTTGCTGCTCGCGCTCAAATGCGCGGTCCTTCGGACCACGCCCGAACGGAACCCGCAGCGGCATGGCCTTGGAAAGGTCGTCTTCGACGGACTGCTTCTGGCGCGTGTGCGCTGCCGCGGGAGGATGCGCCTTCGGCGCCGCTTGCGTGCTAGTCGGTACTGCAGACGTTCGCCCATTGGAGAATGCGCCGAAGTCGGCGACTTTCCAAACCGCCTCCACACTCGCCTCCGGAGGCATCACTTCCTTTTGCGGCCGCTGCCACTGAGCTTCAATCGCGTGGCAGCCGTCGCAATAAACGCCTTGCTCGACAAACTCGGCCGTAGGCATCGCGGATTCCTCCGCGAACTTCTGATCGGCGTCCAGTTCGCGTTCGATGCGCGCGTCGATCTCTTCTTTTTTCGCGGCGTCCCACAGCTTGTGTTCGGTCAAATACGCTTCGTAACGGGCAATCGGATCTTGTTTCTTCCAGTAATCGAACATTTCCTTCGGCACGTATTCGGCAGGGTCATGCTGCGCGTGGCCCTTCATGCGCATGGTCTTGGCCTCGATTAGCACGGGCCCGCGGCCGGCGCGGCACTCGTCCACTGCGGATTTCGCGGCAGCGTAGACAGCTAACACATCGTTGCCGTCTACGATCTTGCTCGCAATTCCGTACGCCAACGCGCGATCCGCGAGATTTCTCAACGGCACTTGCCGCGCGACGGGCGTCGAGTAGGCCCATTGGTTATTTTCGAGCACCACCACCAGCGG
>JASHRI010000145.1 GCA_030037435.1 Candidatus Acidiferrales bacterium
GCGAGGCGGTTGCCAAGTTCGTAGTCGTCTGAAAAAAAATCGGCAAGCGATTCGAAGCCGCCGATCTCGGCCAGATGCTTTTTCGTGGTCGCCATCACCGCGCCGAGCATGAAGTCCAAGCGCCCGCCAGCGCCGAGCCGGGCGATCAGGACACCCGGAGCGAAATCTGTGCTATTGCCGAGAGCTTCCAGAGTCGCAGCGAAGCAGCTAGGTACCAATCCGCGATAGAGACAAGTAACGCCGCCGACCTGCGCATCGTGGAAAGGCGCCGCAACGTCACGCAGAAATTCTTTTTCGACGCGCACGTCGCTGTCGCTGACTAGAACGAGCTCGTGGCGCGCTTCGCGAACCATCCGGCACAGCTTGTTGACCTTGTCGCTCGCGCCAACGGGCTCCGAGCCCACCAGCAAACGAATCGAACGCTGCGGAAAATCGCGAATCAGCTGCTCGATTACGGGAACGGCAGGATCACCATTGTCTGACACGCAGAAGAGAATCTCGAATTCGGGATAGTCCTGGCGGCAAAGGCTGGCGTAGTTATCGTATGTCTCGCGATCGAGCCCGCGAATCGGTTTCAGTATGCTGATCGGAGGGACGAAATTCGACTGAGCATCCGAAGAAGCTGTAGAGGTATTTTCGCGCTCTCGGAAGAACAACCATGCAGCGGCGATTGCCAGCACGTAATAGGCGAACGGCGCGAGCGCCAGCAACAGCAGCACGTCGCGAACGGCCGTCCAGACCGTCATTTCGTTATCCTTTGCCGATCACCACGAGAGCCACACCGATGGCCACCAGCGCAACGCCCGCCCAGCGCTGCGCCGTGATGCGCTCGCCCAGAAAAAACTTCCCACCAAGCGCTCCGACGCCGTAGCTCAATGCCGTAGCCGGAAAGACGAAACTGACGTTGGCGATCGAGAGCATGCCGAGCAGCGAGAAGAATCCGACGGCCATCATTCCTACGCCGAGCCACATCCAGGGTACTTTGAGCGCGAGCAGGATCGTGCGGCCAATGGAGCGCGGTCGGAAGTCGGTAACTTCGCCCACGGTTTTCATTGCGCGCGAAACGCACATTTCGCCGCCCGTGCCGGAAAAAATAATCAGCAGATAAAAGATGAATGCAGTCAGCATCAGCTCTGCTCCGTCGTCCGGGGATGCGTGTGCCCCACGACGAATACGCCCAGGCAAATCAACAAAACCCCGGCCCATCGCAAAGGGGTAATCACCTCATGCAGCACCAGAAGTGCCAACAAGGCCGTCAAACCATTGGCGAGCGCCGAGGATGGTTGCACGTAACTGTAGTCCGCCCAAGACAGCACCAGCAAATAGGCGACGAAGAAGGCCAGCAACAGCCCTATGCCGATCCAGATCGTGCTCGTGGCGAAAGCGCGAAAGAAAAAGTGAAATACATCCGAAGGGGCCCAGCTGGACATCGCGCCAATGCGCTTCATTCCCTTCCCCAGGAAAATATTGCCAAAGGGGTTCAAGATCACCATTAGCAAGATCATGGCGTACGTCTTGGGCCGCAAGTTTTTTCGAGCTGACGGCACAGTAGCGACCTTTGTCGATACCTCTTCTTCTCGATCGCAGGCGGAGGCCGGCATTAGTTCGATTCCGTGGTGCGTGGCGCGGTGTGCCCCACGACGAAGACGCCGAGGCAAATCAGCAGGATGCCGGCCCAGCGCACCGGCGTAACGAACTCGTGCAGCACAAGGAAGCCCATTAAAGCGACGATGCCGTAGGAAAGCGCCGAGGCCGGCTGCACGTAACTGTAGTCAGCCCAGGAAAGCACCAATATGTAGGCGATGAAAAAACCAGTCAGCGAACAGATTCCAAGCCAGATCGTCGACGAGGTGAAGGCATCAAAAAAAAAATGAAAAAGGTCCGCGGGAGTCCAGCCCGCCATCGAGGGAATGTGCTTCATGCCCTTACCAAGCAAAACGTCGCCGAGCGGGCCAAAGCTGATCATCAGGAACAACAGGGCGTACGTCTTGAACCGCAGGCCCTGGGACGAACTCATGCCTCTTGCGACTCGCCTACTCCCGTGCGCGGAGACATCACGGAAACCGTCGCCAGCGCTTTCTCGGCAACGCCCTTTCGCGCCACCTTGCGACGGTCCGCGCGGAGCTTCATGAAATCGACCGCTTCATGGTACAGGCGCTTTCGCTCGTGGCCATCCCAAAGCGCATCGCGCACGATGCGCCACACGACTTTGGGACGGAAATAGTAGCTGTCGTAAAACCGGTTGACGGAGTCGACCATGTATTCCTTCGAAAGCGACGGATACTCGAGATGCGGAAGCTGATGGCCACCGATATCCGTGATCGCTTCGCCGGCCAGAAAACCTTCGCGCGCGCCTTGATTGTACAGCTCGGTGCCTGGGTACGCGTGCGCCATCGAAACCTGGATCGTCTCGCAATCCAGGTCTTTCGCAAAATTGATCGTCTTTTCGATCGTTTCTTTTGTTTCGCCCGGCAGGCCGATGATGAAGTCCCCGTGAACTCGAATGCCGACCTTCTTGCAGTTTTTCACGAAATTGCGGCCCATCTCGAGCGTCTGGCCCTTCTTGATGTTCTTCAGAATCTGCGCGTCGCCTGATTCGAAACCCACGATCAACAGGCGGCATCCCGCATCGGCCATGGCCTTCAGTGTCTCGTAGTCGCCATGGACGCGCGCGGTACAGGACCACTGGAACCCGACGGGCTGGAACTCCTTGCAGAGAGCCAGCACGCGATCCTTGCGAATATTGAAGGTGTCGTCGTCGAAGAAAAACTCCTTGGCCTGAGGAAACATCTTGTGCGCTTGTCGAAATTCTCTGGCCACATTCTCGACGGAGCGCACGCGCCAGGCATGACCAGAAAGCGTCTGAGGCCACAAACAGAACGTGCAAAGAGCGGGACATCCGCGCGCCGTGTAGAACGAGACGAAGGGATGAAGCAAAAACGGCACATTGTAACTTTCCACCGTCACATTGTTCTGATAGACGTCCGTTGCATATGGCAGCGCGTCCAGTTCCTCGGTTTGCAGCGGCGGCCGCGACGGGTTGTGCACGACCTTGCCGTTCTTGATGTAGCTGACGCTCTGGATTTCGGAAAGAGGCAGCCCCTTTGCGTAGTCCACCACCGCGTGGTCGAATTCCCCGCGCACCACGAAATCGATATCCGAGCTAGCCATCAGGCTTTCCGCCGGCTTGATCTGCACGTGCGGACCTACGAAGGCGATCTTCAGGTCCGGCTTTTGTTCCTTCATTGCGCGAGCCATGCGCAGGTCGCTGTGGAATCCCACGGTGGAAGTGAACAAAACGACGAATTCATAATCCTTTGATGTGCGGATTACTTCGGCCGGTTTAATGTGATGCGGGGGCGCGTCGAGCAAACGGCTGCCGGGCAGCATGCCGGCCGGATAGGCGAGCCAAACCGGGTACCAGTAGGACTCAATCTCGCGCGTTGCGGGCCAGCGCGAGCCGGCGCCTCCGTCGAACTTGTCGAAACTCGGCGGATTCAAGAACAACGTTTTCATTACAGACGACATCGACCCCCCTCAGGGTACTACCGGCCTGGATCCACTCCCGTCATTCTACTTCACTTCCGTGGGCAGCCAAAGCCATGCTTTTTGGATGCTTCCTATTGGAAAACCTTTGCAAGCTGGCCAGTTGCTTGTAAAAGCGTCAGTTGCGCCTGTTCCTGGGCGAAATCGGCATCCAGGAAGGCCACCCACTTGTCGTTTTCGTCCAGCCGGGCCTGCTCGATTTCCTGCAGCGTGGCCTGGCCTTGATCGAATTTAGCCTGCTCCACCTGGACGGTTTCCTGGGCGAGTTGAAGGTCGAGCCGGGCTACTTCCCGGCTCGCGTCCAATTCGCGCACATTTCGAGCTTTTTGCTCGACTTCGATCCGCACCTGCTGTCGGCGTGCGCCCAGGGTGAGTTGTGCGGCATCGAACTGGCTTTTCGCCAACGCTATATTTGCGGAGGTCTTCGCGGCGAACAGCGGTATCGTCACTTCGACGCCGATATTGAGGTTGTTTCGTTCGAATTTCTTGTAGAACTCGTCGTAGTTATTGAACTTCGAGAGCACGCTGTACTGTCCCACCAAATCGACCGTGGGAAAATAACTCCATCGCGCGCCGTGTAGGATTTGTTCCTGTGCTGCGCGTTCGTTCTCCGCCTCCTGTACGCTTCGGTCGTTCTGTATGGCCAACTGAATCATCGCATCTTCTGCTTCGCCGGTTTCGAGCTGCGGCGCAAATGAAGGCTGTTCCGTATCGACTTCGAGCGATTGGCTGTCTGGAATGCCGGTTAGGTTGCGCACCTGTGCCTCAAGCACATCTTCACGGTCTTCCAGCTTCACCACGCGCTCCTGCGTGCGCGCTACAGTCAATTGGCTGCGGGTGACCTCGATCGGAAGTTCCTGATTTGCCGCCAGGCGTTCGCGAACCACTTGCAGAATCTTTTCCGCGCTGGCTTGTTCGCTGCGCATCAACTCGAGCGAATGCCGCACGTCCGCCAGCTCGAGGTACGCGCTGGCCGTGCGCAGGATCACGTCGTCGCGCACCCGATCCATTTCGAGTTTCTGATTCCTGGCGCGGTCTTCCGCGGCATGCTGCTGGCCCTTCAACGCCGGATTGAAAATCGTTTGCGTATAGTCCATCTGGAAAATGGAGGGGGCCTGTCCACCGGGCAGCGAAGGAAATCCAAGCGTGTACGCTGCGCCCGCTCCCGTATACAGGTTCGGCCGAAATGCCGCTCGATCGACGCCCACTTCTCCCAGCGCCACGTTGTACTGCACACGAGCCAGCTTCAAATCCGTGCTGTTCTGCAACGCCAGCGTCACTGCCTCGCGCAGCGTCAACTTGCCGCCGTCCTGCGCGCGCACAGGGGCGCCAACCATCAGCGCTCCCACAATGCCAGCGACGAGTGCCCCGCGCATGCCCCCGCCGTTACGCCCTGGACGCACGATGCTATTCATAACGCAGCGACTCCGTCGGCTGCAGCTTTGCGGCGCGACTCGCCGGCAAGTAGCCGAAGATCAAACCCGTGGTGCAGGATACTACGAACGCCAGCACCACCGAGACCCAACTTACCGGGATGGTAATGTCTCCGGCATCCGGAAAGAATCCCATCAGAAAATTAAGCAGCGCCGGAACTGAAACCGCGATCAAGATTCCAACCAGTGCTCCTGTGCCGCTGATCGCCAGCGCCTCCAGCAGAAACTGATACAAGATCGCGTCCCTCGACGCGCCGATCGCTCGGCGAATTCCAATCTCCCGCGTGCGTTCGGTCACGGTGACGAGCATGATATTCATGATTCCGATTCCGCTGATCGTGAGCGCGATCAGCGCCACCACCAGCAGCACCAGTGTCAGCGCCCCCGCAATTTGCCGCGCGGTGGCCAGGATTCCAGCCAAATTTTGAACCCGATATTGCGCTCCTGCCCGGTGCCGCTCCTGCAAGATCCGTGAGACTTCCTGCGTCACCATCGGCACCCCGTCCGAATGCCGGGCCTGCGCGTAGAGCGTTTGCAGGTAATCGATTCCGGTGTAATAGCGGAACAGAGAAAACGGAACGATGATTGATTCCCGTGTGATCTCCGACTGGCCCAACGTGGCCACTCGTTCGCGGAAAACTCCGATGACCAGAAGACTCAATTCGCCGATGCGAATCTCACGGCCCGCTGGGTCGCTGGTCAAAAACACTCGCCGCGCCAGCGCTTCCGTGATCAAGCACACCTTGCTTCGTGAAGCGAAATCGTCCTCCGCGAAATAACGCCCGGCCAGCACCTCGAGATTGCGAATCTCGGAAAATCCCGGCGTCACTCCCACCATGTTCACGTCGTGTTCCGTGCCGTCCACGTCTATTGTCATCGACGTGCTGTTGGTTCCCGCTACTTGCGCCAACAGTTGCGGAATGTCTTGCTTTACTGCATCCATGTCCGCGGTATTGATGTGATCGGTTAGTGCGACGGAACCGGGTTGTTCCGAAGTAATAAGATTGGCGTATACGAGGTTGGCGCCGACGCCTTCAATTTGCGCCAGAATGTACTGTCTGCCCGCCAGAGCCGCGGTCACCACCAGCACCACACAACCCGTGCCGATCACCACGCCTAGCATCGCCAGCAACGCGCGCACCTTGTGGGCGCGCAGCGCCTGCATGGCGAGCGACCAGGTCTCGCCCCAAAAAGCTGCCGAGTTGGGTAAACGTCTCATCCGGCTGCGGATCGCATCGCGCGCTGAAAAACACCGCGACATCCGCATTGATTGCGTCCGTAGGGTCTCCCCCTGCTTTCCTACGGAGAAGTCTTCCCCAGGTTTTGCAGCCGCGTGCGCGCCTCTTTATCCTGGGAATCGAGTTGTAGCGCCGCGCGATATTGCTCGGCCGCATCGGCGCGCTTTCCTTGCGCCTCATACAGCTTGCCCAGCCACGTGCGCGCGCCGGCGTGCGACGGCCAATCGCTTCGATCTGGCGTGCTGGCGAGATACGACTTCAGTTCCTGCTCTGCGCTACCCAGGTCTCCTCCCGAAAGCACGCCAGCCACGCCACGAAAAAAGGCCAACCGTGGGTCGCTTGGGTTTACGGCTGCGGCTGCCTGGATCGCATTCTGCAAGTCAGCCGTTTTTTTCTGTCCCACGTAAAAGTCGGCTGCCTCAAAATACGCGTCCATATTGCGCGGCTTCGCGTCCAGCACTTGCTTGTATTCCGCCTCGGCTTGATCTGGCTTCTTCAGCGCATCCGCATCGTATGCCGCGCGTGCCAGATCGCCCTGCACCGGATCGGCGGCGGCGATGGCGTTCACCTGCGTCATCGCTTCGTCCTTGCTCCCTCCAACGATGCCCGGCGCGTCCATGGTGAATTGCTCCAGGTCGCGCCGCGCCTGCAGGTTCGAAGGATCCAGTTGCACGGCCTGCTCAAACTCTTTCTTCACCTTCCGCGCCTGAAAAAAACTATGATCGCGATCGGCCTTTGCTCCGTAGGCGCGTCCCAGCCATTGGTGATACAGCGAGTTTTTCGGGTCCATCGACACGGATTTCTCGGCGTTCTTCACTGCGTCGTCCACGTCGTGCATCTCGTAATAGCTGCGCCCCAACCAGTAGTAAACCTCAGCGCTCGCCGATCCTCCCGACGCGGCCGATTCCAGCGTCTTGATCGCGCCCGCGTAGTTTCCAGCATTGAAGTCCTGTCGCGCGCTTGCCACTGCGCCTGAATCCGGCGGAATTCCCCAGCTCGAACACAATGGCAACGCAAGCGCGATGCCCAGCACCAGTGTCAGGACAATTCTTCGCTCTCCAAATCTCGTGAGTAACAGGTTCACGGAGCCTCCGAAGGTTGAATTTCCATGCCATTTCGCAGTTGCCTGTCCACGGGCTCGGCCACTCTGTCATCCAGCGCTAAACCCGACACCACTTCATACTTCGATGCGCTGGCCACGCCCACCGAGATGTACCGCCTCTGTACTTTATTGTCGCTGCCCACTAGAAACACGTAATGCTGGCTTCCCACTTCGCTCACTGCCGCGCGTGGCACTACCAGCACTCCGCGTCTCTGCTGAACCAAAATCCGTACCTGCACGTTGACGTTTGGCAGCAGCTCCAGGCGATCATTGTCCACCGAGCAAAGCACTTCGCCCACGCTGCGCATCCCGCGCGTCACCACTTGCTTGGGAATTTCCTCGGTCTGTCCCATCCACGTCTGCCCAGGCTTCGCATCCCAGGTGATCTCCACTTCCTGGCCCTGCGCCAATGCGCCCAGATCCGGCTCATCGATGAATGCGCGGACGCGCACCCTCCGCAGATCCGCCATTTCCGCCAGCGTATCGCCCACCTTCACGTAATCGCCTTGTTTTACCGGCAGTGAATAAAGTGTCCCGTCCTGCGGGGCAACCACCCTGGCTGATCGAACTTTCTCTTCGAGCGACTCCACCACGTTTTGCGCCTGATTCACACGCAATGACGCCGCTTGCTCCGTATCTTCCGCACGCTTATCCATCGATTGCTTCTTCGCTTCCAGCGTCTGCAAATTCGCGCGCGCCTTGGCCAGTTGTTCGCGGCTCTGCGCCACTTCTCCTTGCGTGGCGGCATGTTTTGCCACAAGGCTTTCCAGCTCCTTCAGCGTCTTTTCCTCGTTGTTCACCTCAATCCGCGCTGCCTGCAAATCGCCCTTGAGTTGTGCCACCTGGTCCGGAGGTCCGCCCGAGCGCGCGTTTTGCAAGTCGTTCTGCGCCGCAATCAAATCGGCGCGCGCCTGGGCGAGTTGGGCCCGCATGTCCGCCGCGTCCAGAGTCAGGATCACCTGCCCCCGATGCACCGCTTGCCCTTCCGTGGCCATCACTTTGGTCACAAATGTGGGAAATTCGGCGTGCGCCACCGTGGGAGAAATCGACTCAACCTTCCCGTTACTGGTAATGTCTGCGGTCAAATCTTCCCGCGTCACCCGTACGACGGGCACATCCGGCGCCCGGCCTCGCATGAAAACGGCCGCGAGGATCACCAGGATGACCACGATCCCTACAGCCGTAGCCATTGTTTTCGTTTTTCGTTTGCCCGGTTCTACCATGATTGGTTGGATGCCCGAGCGCGGCCCGCCCTCGAGGTTCGGAAATTGTAACAGACCCCTTCCGAGCTTGACTATGTAAAGCCCGCCCTTTGTTGCTCAAACAGGCCGAAAAGCAAAACTGCGGGTAATTAATCGCGCGGACTTAGCCACCCTAATGGACCGAGGGGTCATGTTACAGCGCGAGAAAAGGGGTACATCCGAGGCGGAGTAAGAACGAGACACTACAGTAGCAATTATCCAATCAGCGTGTTTATCGAGACCCGGGGATTATTTTCGAGTTGCCTGGCAAGGAAAAGGAACAGTTCGTGATAGTCTCGCAGGGATAATGCCACGAGTTTTACTGCCTATCTTTCTGCTCGGGGCTCTAGCGCCAAGCGCAATCGCCCAGACGTGCTTTCAGATCCACGGACGAGCGGTGCTATACAGAGGAGATGGGTTCTTCGCGATCTGGCACATCGGAACGCATCACATTTTTTTCCCTGCGGATCGTCAATCTGCTGATTTGGTCTGTCGTTACTTTGATTGCGATAGCGCAGATCGCCAGCCAGCACTGTTCGCAGATTTCACAATCTGCCCGACAAAGCCGTACAAGGCAGGAGCGGCACAGCCGGCGATTGTGAAGGATGTTCGGCACCCGCGTGTCGTACCGGATTGGCCTCCGCCGACTGCGCGTTCCGGACATTTCCCCCGCTAGCACTCCCCACTTGTCCGGTCAACCAATTAACCGCCAATTGGCGTGAGGACGGGTAGCGCCCGCTGCTACACTAGGCGCGCCTATGGCATGCCGTTGCGCCAAGGTCGTCCTGCCCGTCCCTCTGCGCTCGGTGCTTACCTATGGCCGGCTTCTTTGGATGGTCAACCACTCGTCGGCCGGCGCGTCGTAGTTCCCTTCGGGGGCGCACGATGATCGACGTCGCGCTCAATCAGGCAGCACGTGAAGAAAATACACGCCGTCGCGATAACGAGGATCGTTGTAAGGATCGTAGGGGCGCTTTTGTCGATAGACGTCAAACACTGAGTCGTATTCGGCTTTGTCGGTGACGAGAAACGCCTTGCCATCGAACACCTGATTGCCCAGTTTTAGTCGCACTCGCGGATCGCGACCCACGGCGGCCGTCCAGCTTTTGCCGCTCGGGAACGTCCCAGGTCGATACAGCGGCGGACCATAGTCCACATGCAAATAAAGCTTGCCTTGAACAGTCACAAAAGAAATGTTCACCGAGTGGGGAATCAGGTACCACGGGTGTGTCTCGATCATGATCGTTCGATACTTGTCCGCAAACGTCCAATCGGCGGGAAAGCTCTGTACGTCCCCCCTGAGCCACAGCCCTGGCCTGCGCTGATGGGCATCGAGGCCGGTGATGCTAAGGATCACCAGCGCCAGCACCACGCACACCACGATTGCCCCCAGAACCTTCAGCAGAATTTTCACAGCGCACATAATGCTTGAAGGGCCGCCGCCTGGCAAGTGGCTCGGTCCGAGTGGACGATTCGTCGGCTGCTGCTACACTAGGCGCGTCCATGACATGCCGTTACTCTGAGGTCGC
>JASHRI010000146.1 GCA_030037435.1 Candidatus Acidiferrales bacterium
ACATGCACGACATGTTCACGTATCTGGAGACGCTCAAGTGAAGCGGCCGATCGTGATTCCCGCGATTTTATTTGCACTTGTGCTGGTTTCTGCGCCTGCCTCGCGCTCCCAGGGTCTCGAGAACGTCTCGATTTTGCAAAATCCTCCGACCAGCATGTGGCCGACGTTCAATGGCGATTACAGCGGCCGGCGGTACAGTTCCATCTCCCAAATCAACGAACACAACGTCGACTCGCTCGGTTTGGCTTGGGTTTTTCAAACGGGCGCCCGTTCGCTTGAAACCATGCCGCTCGTCGTGCACGGCATCATGTACATCACAGCCGGCAATGAGTTGTGGGCCGTGGACGCGCGTACCGGGCGGCAGATATGGCGTTTTCAGGAAGGTCGCCCCGGTGGCAGCAACAAAGGCGCGGCCATGTATAAGGATAAGTTGTACATGACCACGCCAGACGACAAGCTTCTCTGCATCGACGCGAAGGACGGAAAGCTAGTCTGGCAGATTCAGATCGACGACCCAGCGCTCAAGGCCTTTGGAGGCGTGGCGCCGCTCGTGGTGAAGGATCACATTATTGTTGGCACCTCGGGCGACACCGCCGATCTTCCTGGCTTCCTGCTGGCCGTTGATCCCGATACTGGGAAGATTCAGTGGCGCTGGGACGTAATGCCTCATCCGGACGATCCTGCGTGGAGCACGTGGCCGCACGACACAGACGTTATCAAGCGCGGCGGCGGTATGACTTGGATTACCGGAACATACGATCCCGAGCTGAATCTCCTTTATTGGGGCACGGGCAATCCGCACCCGGTCGAGAACGGCGCGGCGCGCGTGGGCGCGAATCTTTACACCTGTTCGATTGTTGCCCTCAATCCCGACACCGGGAAATTGGTCTGGTATTTCCAGGGCTCGCCGCACGACACGCACGATTGGGACATGAGCATGACGCCGGTGCTTTTTGACGGCACATTCAAAGGCAAGCCGCGCAAAATGCTTGCGCAAGCCGGCAAGAACGGTCTGTTCTTTGTGCTCGATCGCACCAACGGCCAAGCCCTGATTTCCGAGCCGTTCGTGAAATCCAACTGGTATTCCGGATTCAACAAGCGCGGCGAGCCCATACCCGATCCGGTTCGCGAACCGCAGCCCGATGGAACGCTTGTTTGGGGTGGAGCGGGTACTCTCTGGCAGGCCCCCAGCTTCAATCCGCAAACCGGCCTTTTCTACCTGAACGCGCAGGAAACCTTGGGAGTCTTTTATCTCACGATGCCAGGGATTCATGCGGAGGGCTGGGCTGGCCGGGATTTCTTCTTGTACTCGAAGTCGATGATGAAAGCGATCGACTATAAGACCGGCAAGATTCGCTGGGAGCATGATTACGCGGGCCGCGAAGGCATCACAGGCATCCTGTCCACCGCGGGTCACTTGGTGTTCACCGCAGATAGTTATAACGATCTGATCGCGCTGGATGCCTCCACCGGCAAGACCGTCTGGCACACCTTCGTCGGTGGCTCCATGAGCTCCGCCCCGATGACCTACGAATTGGACGGCCGCCAGTACGTGGTCTTTCCGGTTGATAGTGTTGTCTACGCGTTCGCGCTGCCATCGACCTCAGCACCGTCGGCGTCCTCGACGCACGAGGGTGACCCACCTGCGAAATCGAAAAAGTGATCCTTGTAACCGCGTTCGCGCCTATGCGTCTAAGTGTACGAAGGCAGTAAGAAGCTGAGTCAGGGTGCCGTCGCCAAGCGATTCATGCACAACCAGTACACGCCCTTGACAGGTTTCAAGCCGCTTGGCTAACATGCGCTTGAGGTAAGGTTTAGCGGCCGATGAGAATCTTTCTCAGTCGGCCGGGAATCTAACAGATGAGGACCGTACTGGCCGATCATACGGGAGGTAGCCATGAATAAGTGGTTCGCAAAACAGTGGATCGCAATTCTATGTGTGCTTGTCGGGATCGCCCTGGCAGCGCCGATGCTGTACGCGCAGGACGATGATAATGGGCCGGTCGATCCTACAGTGGCTATGGCCCCGCCCACCCAGTTCATCAAGCCGGCCGATGTCCTAAAAATGATCAACGACAAGGACCCCAGCTTCGTCCTCGTCGACACGCAGCCCGCCGAAGCCTACGCGGAGGCTCACGTCGTGGGCGCGATCAATTATCCGTGGGTCCAGCAGGTGAGGCCGCCCATCGATCTGCCACGCAATAAGACCCTGATTTTCTACTGCGCCTGCAATCACGATGAAGACTCGATCGACATGACGCACAAGCTGGCTGAATTCGGCTACTACAACGTCAAGGTTCTCGAAGGCGGCTGGTATAAGTGGGAAGCGCTGAAATATCCCGAAGCCGGAACGGACACCTCCTCAGCCGCAGCCGCTGTGCCTTCCAGTTTCAAGGATTCTTCGGACGCCGGCGCTGCTCCTGCCGCCGCAGCTCCCACTGCTGACGCTGCTGCGGCCACCTCAACCGGTCCGCTCACCTCCGGCCGTCCGGTTGGCGCGGTTACTCCTTCGTTCCGCGTAATCGACGTCACCGGCAAGTACAAGGGTCAGGAAACCTGCTACGTCTGCGAATACGGCGAAGCGCCCACGATTCTCGCGTTTTTCGATACCCCGAGCGACCAGGCCGCCGACCTGATCGTCAAGCTCAACAATCTCGTCAAGCAGGATTCTTCGAAGAATCTCAAGGGCGTCGTTGTCATGGTCAATGGCGAAGCGTCGAAGCCCTGGCTCGAAAAGCTGGCTGCCGACAAGAACATTCAGATCCCGATGGTCTACTTGCTCAAGGGACCGAAAGACCTGGGCGTCCGCCTCTATAAGATCAACACCGCTGCGACGAACACATTCCTTGTCAATGATAAGCGCACCGTGCAGACCAACCTCGTCAACGTCACCGACAACGACTTCAATCAGGTTTCCGACGCCACCACGAAGATGCTCGGCGGCGAGTAGGGATTGGTCATGACAAATCGCATTCGCTCGTCCCGATCCGGACGCTCCTTGAGCGTCCGGTTTGCGTCTGTGGCGCTCGCTGCTCTGGCACTTCTAATCCTCAGTCCGCAGCTCGGGCGCGCGCAGTCCGATGCCGGTCCTCAGATGAAAACCGTTCATCCGCAGGACATCAAGGCGCTCATCGCGGCGAATAAAGGCAAGGTTGTCTTCCTCAATTTCTTCGCCACCTACTGCGTCCCTTGCCACACGGAGTTTCCAGACATCATCAAACTCCAGGACAAGTACAAGGGGCAGCTTCAGGTGATTGAAGTTTCGATGAACGATGTCACCGATCCGTCCGATGTCGCCGAGATGAAGAAGTAC
The DNA here is from genome assembly GCA_030037435.1 of Candidatus Acidiferrales bacterium. GTDB lineage: Bacteria > Acidobacteriota > Terriglobia > Acidiferrales > UBA7541 > Palsa-295. Next base: position 3,314 of record JASHRI010000146.1, read on the forward strand.
CTCGAGCAAACCAAGCCTTCCTTCCCGGTCTACATCGCTTCTTCCGTCGACGACGATTTCTATAAGGGCGTCGATGCGCGATGGGCCAAGGACGGCGAGGCTTTGCCGATGACCACTATCTACGACAAGGACGGCAAAGAAGTTCACTACTACGAGAAGGCTCTCAACCTCCAGTCGATGGAGAGCGACGTCAAGCCGCTGCTCTCGGGCTCTTCGGACTAATCCCTCCCGCGAATGTTTTCGGGATCGGGTTCGCGTAATTCGGCCAACGGTTCTTCCGAGCCGTTGGCCGTTTTCATTTTCGCTTTTCTCGCAGGCTTCGCGATTCTGCTACTGCCCGCCGCGCTTCGCGCGCAAACGGACTGGCGCTATCCCGGCCACGATCCCGGCGCGCAACGCTATTCGTCTCTCAAGCAGATCAGCACGTACAATGTTTCGAAGCTTCGCGTCGCCTGGACATTCCATACCGGCAATCCCGCGGACGACGTAAATTCCGAGGGTGCTCCGCTCGTCGTCGACGGCGTGATGTATCTCGATGCCGGCAAAAATGTCTTCGCGCTCGATCCCGACACCGGCAAGCTCATCTGGAAATTCGAGACGAAAGGCACGCAGCGCCGCGGCCTGGCTTATTGGCCGGGCGACGCACAGACCGCGCCGCGCATTTTCCTTGGCGTTTCGGGCCGCCAGATGCTCGCGCTCGACGCCAAGACCGGCCAGCCTGCCAAGGATTTCGGCGATGGCGGTCTTCTCTCCGGCTGCAGCCCGTCATCCTCTCCCGTGATTTACAAAAATCTGGTCATCACCGGCGAAAACGGCATTCCCATGGTGCGCGCTTGGGACGCTCACGATGGAAAACTCGTTTGGACCTTTTACACCAAGGCACAGCCCGGCGAGCCCGGCCACGATACGTGGAAAGACAACGCCTGGAATGTTCGCGGCGGCACCGACGTGTGGAGCTTCATGACCCTCGACGCCGAGCGCGGCATCGTCTATATCCCGATTCCGCCGTCGGGCGGCCCCGATTTCTACGGCGGCGTTCGCCTGGGCGACACGCTCTACGCCGATAGCATCGTCGCCGTCGATGCACCGACCGGCAAAATGATTTGGTATCACCAGCTCGTGCATCACGATCTCTGGGACTACGACGTGGCTTCGCCGCCCACTCTCTTCGACGTTCGCAGCGGCGGCGACACGATTCACGGCGTCGCGGAATTCAGCAAGCAAGGCTTGCTCTTTCTTTTCGATCGCTTCACTGGCAAGCCGCTGTTCGGCATGGAAGAGCGGCCCGTGCCGCAAACCTCCGTCCCCGGCGACGCCACTTCGCCCACTCAGCCTTTTCCGCTCAAGCCCCCGCCGCTCGCGCCGATGACTTTCAATCGCGACCAGATCTACAACCTCACGCCTGAGCACGCGGACTATTGCCGCAATCTGTGGGATAGCAATCACATGTACAACGACGGCCCATTCACCGCGTACAGCACTGATCCAGACCGCATGGCCATGATCACCCCCGGCCGCGAAGGTTCCGGCAATTGGAGCGGCACGGCATTCGATCCCAAGCTCGGCTACATTTTTGGCACCACTGATTTCAACACCGGTCAGATCGGTCGCCTGGTGAAATCCACGCCGCAGCCTCCGTACAACATCCCGTACGAAAAAATTTTCCCCAATGGACCGTCGCGCTATCAAGCCCGGTTCTGGGAACCGTCCAACGGCTGGTCTTGCCTCAGCCCTCCGTGGGCTGAACTGTTCGCCGTCAACGCAAAGACCGGCGAGATCGTCTGGCGCGTTCCCTTCGGCACCGTCGACGCGCTCGCCGCGAAAGGCTTTCCGAATACCGGCGCGCCGAATACCGGCTCGATGGTTGTCACCGCAGGCGGGCTGATCTTCATCGGCGCCACCAACGACAATCGCTTCCGCGCCTTCGATGCGCGCACCGGCAAAACTCTGTGGACGCAGATGCTCGAAGCCAGCGCGCACACCATCCCTATCACCT
>JASHRI010000147.1 GCA_030037435.1 Candidatus Acidiferrales bacterium
CACGAAAGAGCGCGTAAATCAAGCCACCGAGCGCAGGCCCCAAAATTGTCGCAGTCTGAAAAATTGTCGCGCCCCAAGCGAATGCGCTCTGAAAATGTTCCTCGGGAACCAGCATGGGCAATATCGCTCGGCTAGCGGGGCCGTTGAAGGAGCGGACCACGCCTACAAGCGCCATAGCCAAGTAAATCGCGAGGACCGAAGGATTCCGGCGCAAGGTGATCGCGAGCAGCAGACCCGAACAAACGGCAAAGCCCGCATACCCGGACGTCAATACGCGGCGGCGATCGTAGCGATCGGCCGTGTGACCGGAAACTAGAAACAGCAAGATACCTGGCAGAAATTGGACGAGACCGATTAGGCCGAGATCAAGCGCGCGTTTGGTGATGTCGTAGACCTGCCAGCCGACGGCAACCGACTGCATTTCCGTGGCCAGGACAATGCAAAAGCGTGCCACTTGGTAAATGGTGAAGGAGGGGTAGGTGAACGCGATACGCCCGGAGAGCTTGGCGTTCCCAGAGGCGAGCATCAACGGCTACTGTGCCACAAAACCTGTTTTCGCACGAGGGCGGGTCCGCACGAATCGATCCCGAACAAGGCGTCCGCGGAATTCAAGAACCGGCGCGAACACCGAGGACCGCGTCGAAGAAAACGCCGAGCAGATGGCGAATTTCCTGCTCGGTGATCGCGCGTTGATCGACGAGATGTTCGAGGAGAAGTGCATTTGAGAGAGCGCCCAAGCCGGTGGCAACGGCGATTCCGGATAGAGGCAGAGTGCGCCCGCTTTCTTTCATGACCCGACGAAGGATATTCCCCACGGTGGCGCGGAGGCGTCGCTGCCAAGCCCGCAATCGTGCGTGAGCGCATGGATGGCGGATGGCGAAGAGCCGGAACTCGAACGAAAGAAGCACGAACCGGCGATCCGTGGCCAATTGCGCATAATACTCACGCAGATCCCGAAGGCGTTCAGCGGCGCTCAGATCGCGTTCGAGCACGGCTTCGACGGTGGCGATGCGGCGCCCAACCCAGTCTTCAAGCAGCGCGAAGAAAATATCTTCTTTGCCCTCGAAGTTGGCATAAAAGGCGCCACGAGTGTAACCCGCAAGTGCGGCGATGTCCTCCAGCCGAGCGGCTTCAAACCCCGAGCGAGCGAAGATCCGTTCGGCGGCAGCCAGCAACTTTCGCCGGGTGGCTTCGGTGCGAAGCTGTTGCCTGGAAACGGTCGAAGAGCGCGGACTCCTGCGGCTCGATATTCCCGAGTGATGTGCGTGCGGGCTAGGCATTCGCTGCTAACCTCCGCGCTTTACAACATACATACACGCATGTATATTAATCGTGTACTGGCCCAGTGACAACAGGAATTTATGGCCTCCGCACTCGCCGCTCCGATTGACCGAAGTATCTGGCGGCCGCGCTTCAATCCCTGGCTCGTTGCCTTCACGGTGACGCTGGCCACATTCATGGAGGTGCTCGACACTTCCATTGCCAACATTGCCCTGCCTCATATCGCCGGGAGCTTCGGCGCCAGCTACAACGAAGCAACCTGGGTGCTAACTAGCTATTTGGTATCCAACGGAATCATCCTGCCGATCAGCGCCTGGCTGGCCACCAGGCTGGGGCGGAAGCGCTACTACATGTTCAGCGTGGCGCTGTTTGCGGCAAGCAGTTTCATGTGCGGCCTGGCACCGACGCTTGGCGCGCTGGTCTTCTTCCGAGTGGTGCAAGGCGCGGGCGGCGGCGGCTTGCAGCCCAGCGAGCAGGCGATTTTGGCAGACACGTTTCCCGGCTCCCAGCGGGGCATGGCTTTCGCGATTTATGCGATGGCAGTGGTGCTGGCGCCGGCCATCGGTCCCACGCTGGGCGGATGGCTGACGGACAATTTCAGCTGGCGATGGATTTTTTATATCAACGTGCCAATCAGCGTGATCTCACTGGTGATGTCGAACCGATACGTGGAAGATCCGCCGTATTTGGAGGCGGAGCGGGCCAAGCAATCCGGAGCGCCGATCGACTATATCGGCTTGGGGCTGGTGGCACTGGGCGTGGGCACCCTTCAGATGGTGATGGACAAAGGCCAGGAACTCGACTGGTTTGGCTCTCACTTGATTACGACGGGAACAATCATCGCCACGGTCATCTTGACGTGCTGGGTAATCTGGGAGTGGCGGCATCCGCATCCGATCGTGGCACTAAAGTTGTTCAAGCATCGGAATTTTGCCGCAGCAATGTTTTCGATGTTCGTGCTTGGCACCGTCTTGTACGGCACAACGGTGCTGCTGCCGGAGTTCACTCAGGATTTGCTCGGATATCCGGCAACGCTAGCGGGCGAAGCGCTGGCGTTTGGCGGGTTTCTAATGATGGTGACCATGCCGATGGCCGGCGCGCTGACGGCGAGGGTGGATTCGCGCGCGTTGCTGGCCGTCGGCTACGGCGTGACATCAATAGGCCTGTATTACATGGCCACGCATTTGAGTTTGGGAATGGATTTCATGACGGTTTCGCTGCTACGCGTGTACCAGGTGTCCGGGCTGGCGTTCATTTTCATTCCATCGAACCTCCTGTGTTACGTCGGGATCCCGCTAGAGCAGAACAATCAGGTATCCAGCATGATGAACTTCGTGCGGAATATTGGAGGCAGCATCGGGATCGCGGTGGTCAGCACCATGGTGACGCGGGCATCGCAAACGCGGCAGGCTTATTTGTCTGCAAACATGCAGAACGGAAACCCGCGATTTCGGCAGATGATCGAGGGACTCGCCGCCACTCTTCGAGCGCATGGTTTGAATGCCGTGGAGGCGACGCGGCAGGCATATGCGCGGGTAGCGTTTTTGATGCAGACGCAGGCGGCAGCGATCGCGTTCAAGGACGTCGTGGCGATCCTGGCCTTGATCGTCGCATGCCTGATCCCGCTGGCATTCATCATGGAAAGGCTTCCTGCCGACCAGATGCAGAGACCACGGGGGCACTAGATCGCGCGCCGGACCGAAAATCGAGAAAAGCTTCGTACAACTATCGCCTGTCCTAAAACTGAACTTTGTGTCAGTTGGCGGCCACTACGCGGGCGCGTAAGCTGCTTTGTACGTTTTCGGTTTTCTTCCCATTGGAGCGTCTGCGCGTCCGATGCGATCTGATCTGGAGCGGCTTGGGCGGAATGAGTGGTGGCTTTGGACATCCGCGCTGGCGGTGACGCTGCTTTCCGGAACTGCCTTTCTGCTGTCCTTCTTTCGTTCGCTCTTCCTGCATCACGATCATTTTTTCGAAATCCGCTCGGATCAGGCCCGCTGGGCGACGCTGAGCTTGCTGCTGGTATTCAACGTGTGGCTGCTATTCCGGCAGTGGTCGTTTCGGCGCGAGCGAAGACAACTTGCGGAACGGGATGCGGCCGTGCAATCGGCCGTGGCGGAAGTGCAGGATTTCGCCAGCATGGACCCGGTGACGGGGTTGTACACGCGCACGTCGGTCGAGCGTTGGCTGGGGAAAGCGGTGGCCCGAGCGCGGCGGCAAAACGTGCCGTTGAGTCTTGTCGCGCTGCACCTCGATGATTTCGGGCAGCTCAGCGCGCGCTATGGGAGGGCGGCAGGCGACCAGATACTAACCGAGTTTGCCTACCGGTTGAGAAAGGCCATACGCGGCTCGGATTTCGGCGTGCGGCTGGAGAGCGGTGATTTTCTGCTGGTGCTGCCCGAATGCAGCCTGCGGGAAGCAAAGACCGTCTCGGATCGCCTGGGCAGTGTGGAAATGAGGGTTTCGGGCGAGGATGTGGACCTCACCTACTCGGTTGGATGGATCGACTATAAACAGGGCGAGGTGCCGTCCGACCTGATGAGGCGAGCCGGTGAAATGCTGCTACTATACAAGAAGGCCAGCTGAGATAATTCTTCTCTCCGCACTTTGACCAGCACCCAAAACAATCAGGCGGTGGTTTTGCGCATGCGCTTGGGCCAGATGCCGCTTTTCCCCGGCGAGAGGATCCCGTTGGGATCGACGGCGTCCTTAATCGTCTCGTGGAGACGATGGAGCGCGTGGTTGTTGTACGAGTAGACGCCGGAAACCGTATCCATGAAAGCGGTGTGCGTGCGGTATTCGCCCCAGCCGTGGGCGGCGGCAACCTCAATCATGTGCTTGAAGACTTCGCGGGTCTTCTTGTTTTTCTCCACATCGTGCGTGATCGGAAATCCAAAGAGAAGAACGAAGGCTCGCGGGAAGAAGTACCACGGCAGAGCGAAGAACTGATAGCTGGGAGGCACCTTGAGGTCCGCGTAGGCCTGGCCAAAAACTTTTAACACCTCGAAGACTGTCTCGCCGTTCATTGGAATGATCGGCGAAAAGTCCATGTGGCCGTCAGTGGGACCAAGCAATCCGAAGACGGAAAGATTGGGGATGCCGAGCGCGACCTTCAGAGTGTCCGGCGGCAGGCTGTTGGGATCGACCGGAAACTTATAGTAGACGCCCTCCTTGAACTGAGCGCCGGGAATCGCGGAGAACTTCTCTTTGGCGTATCCCCACTGCGCATCGATGATCTTCGGCGGGCCCCAGAAGCGCAGCACCATGCTCCAGTACGCGAGACCGTTCTGTTCGGCCATTCGCTCGGTTTCGGCAACCGTGGGGCCGCCCGGCATGTCGAGCACGCTGCCGCCGTGCGCCGCGCGATAAGCGAGGACCGGGCTTTCAAGCAGCATCGTCCCGCGGCAAACCTCCAAATCCGTCAGATAAGAAAGAGTCTCGACAAATGGAATCAAGTCATCGTGTTTGGGCACGAAGACGCTGGTTTCGCGATAAGCTTCGGGCGCGGGCATCAGCCAGACACCCATCTTGGTGACCACGCCGAAGTTCGATTGCGAGAATAAGCCGTCGACGTAAGGGCCGAAGCCGTACTTATATTGCTGCCACGTCTTCGAGCCGGGAAGCGCGCCCATACCGGTGCGCATCACAGTGCCATCCGCGAGCACCACTTCCAAGCCGCAGACTTGAGCAAAATGGTCGTGCATCGGCGTACGACCGCCGCCGCGCTCCAGCGAATTGCCCAGGGGACTGCCCCAGCCTGGATCAGGAGGATCGATCCAGACTTTGAGCTTCTGGTCTTGAATATGGCGATAGAGATCGAAGTAACTGACGCCGGGCTCAACCAGCGCGTAGGCGTTGGGTTCGTTCACTTCGAGGACGCGCCCCATGCGCTTGAGGTCGAGCACCACGGTGCCCGATAGACGAGGCGCGGAACCGCCGTAGGCAAGATTGCGGCCGGTGGAAATGGCCCACAAGGGAATTTTGTAGGTGTCGGCGATTTTGACGACGGCCTGCACCTGCTCGACGCCGTCGGGCGCAAGTGCCGCTGAGGGGATCGGTTCCTCGGGCTCATGCCAAAAGGGGCTGTAGGAGTCGCGATAGAGATCGACGTCGTCGTCGGAGGTGAATACCCACTCGCGGCCAATGGCTTTCGCGAACTGCTCGAGTGCCGTGGAAAAATCCTGCGACGTGACGCCGGGCGGAACTCTCATCACATGCTCCTGGTTTGTCGACGACTGCCCGCCGGCCACTGCACGACTCCGGCGTGTGGCAAATTGCCACGAAGAACGCGCGCCGTCAACAACAGAGAGCTAGTCCGCGGCAGAAACGGCGATGTCTGAGAGGCGCTGGCAACGTTCGATGTTCTCCGCCTCGTTCATCACCCCTGCCGACAGCAGGACGAAGGTCATGTCGCGCTCGGGATCGACCCAGTAAAGCGAACTGCCTGCGCCGAAATTTCCGAAGGTGCGCGGAGATGTGAGCGTGCCGAAATGATGGTGGCACATCGCTTCTCCGCGCAGAAAGAAACCGATGCTCAGATAAGCTGGAGACGGTTCCCAGCCGCGGCTCAGGGCAAGCGGCTTGAAAAGCTCAT
>JASHRI010000148.1 GCA_030037435.1 Candidatus Acidiferrales bacterium
GTAATCTGCGCAGGAAAAGCGGCGAGCGAATTGACGGAAGTATTTCGAGGAAGCAAGAATGAGCCACACTCACAGCGCCAATTCACACGCAAGGCCGTTGATCGTCGGCATTGGCGGGACAACGCGGGAAGCTTCCTCAACGGATCGCGCCCTGCGCATAGCTTTAAAAGCAGCCGAAGAAGCGGGCACGGAGACCCACCTCTTCGGAGGACCAGCGCTCGCTCGACTGCCGCACTTTGCGCCCGAAAACCCCCAACGCACCGAGGAACAGCGCCACTTCGTGAACACTGTGAGGAAAGCGGATGGCTTGATCGTGGCGAGTCCCGGGTACCACGGAGGCGTGTCGGGCCTGGTGAAAAACGCGCTCGACCTGCTGGAGGACTTGCGTGGAGACGAACGCGCCTATCTCGACGGCCGCGCCGTCGGCTGTATCGCCGTCGCCGCGGGATGGCAGGCCGCCGTAACCACCCTGGAGGCTCTTCGCGCGATCGTGCATGCGCTGCGGGGCTGGCCCACCCCTTTCGGCGCAAGTCTTAACACGGCGGAGCCAATTTTCGATGCTGCCGGCAGTTGCACTGATCACAAAGTCTTGGACGCGCTAACCACGGTGGCACGCCAAGTGGTCGAATTCACTCTCGTCCATGGCAAGCGGCTCGGCGAGACATCTCAGAAATAAATTACCGGACCGAAAGAAATCGTGAAATTGTGGTGCGCTCCGCTTGCAAAGTAGATGTCGTCCCCCACGTCCAACCGAAGACCGAGGGGGCCAATTCGCCCTTCTACGCCCCCGCCGGGATACACCAAGGCGCTCACATTGTTGTTGCGAAGGTTGCTGACGTCGCTGGTGAACGATCCGAAGGTTTCAGGCTCGCGCCCCATATTGAAGTGCATAAATCCGCCCTTTACAGTGACAAATAGCTTAATCGGTCCGGGGGTCTGAAGCTTGGGGCCAAACAGGCCTTCAAGGACCTGCACATTGGAAGGAGCGGTCGAGACAATTCCCGTGCCCGAAGTGAAAGTTTCGACGAAGCTCTGCTGGAAATCGTACGTCATCTCCGCTTCCAACTGCACGGGAGGAGCCACGTTGATCGACAAGCGCCCGCCGAGACCCGCCATATTTGTGCCGGTTTGCGAAAGGCGAAGGTAGCTGCCATAGACCCCAAACGCTCCATCGTTTTGAGCCGAAGCAATGGGGACTATGAACGCCATCAATAGTCCAATGAACAGAATGCGTTTCACTGTGGATTCTCCTTGCGGGTTGGTTCAGAACTGCCAGGTAGACGGGCCGGGACTTGCCTGGTGGAAAAACGATATCAATTGACGCGCAAGCGTGGTGATCGGGGGAAAAACCGATATAGGGGAACTGTTTAGACTTACTAGGATGTCAGAGCCACGCTCAATCTTCTGGAACGGCCCCGCGTCCTGCGTCGGGAGATGCACTTGCGCCATTGTCTTGACCAGCGCGCCACGCACTTCGAGCCAGATTGATGCTCGCCTTCGTGGCATAGGCGTGCTCGATCATCAGCGCAGCCACTCTGGCGCCCTCCCCACCCTCCAACGCCTGAACGATCGCATGATGCTGGCGGTGCGCCTGCCACAAGGAATCGTACATTCGATGAAGGTCCACACGATCGAAGGCAATCGCATGCGCAGCCGCGAAGGGTATGCGGCTGTTCCGTTCGAGAGCTTCAGCGATCACCTTGCTTCCGGCGCCCTGCACGATCAGCGCATGGAATTGCTTGTTCATGTCGCCGTAGCGCGCCTCATCGGATTCCACCAGATGCCGCTTAATGAAAATTTCGTCGCCTTCACGCAGGCAATCATGCAGCGACTGCACCAGCCGACGCGGCGGCCCCTGCTCGGCCAGAGTGCGAGCTGCCAAGCCCTCCAGCACTCCGCGAACGTCGATGGCATCCATGATTTCTTGCGGCGTGAACTCGCGCACCACGAATCCGCGCGTGTCCAGTTGAGTCAGCAGTCCTTCCTGCGCCAGGATGGGTAAAGCTTCGCGAACCGGAGTTCGAGACACTCCCAAATTGCCGGCGAGTTCCACTTCGCGCACACGCTGCCCAGGCGAGAGTTCGCCTTGCAGGATCATCTCGCGAATGCTTACGATCACTCGTGAATTCTTACCGGCCATTCTGCACGTTGAACCGAACTACAAGATCGATCACGCCCGCTGACTTTGCGGATGTTATCAACTCCAATCCCCGCAAGCAATCGTTCCGCGGAATGGCCGCACACGGACTTGCCACGGGTGGGATATCATTCGCGGCTCGCTCGGGCGCGCTCGATCGTACGGCGCCCGACGCCGGCTTCTGCAGACAGCGGCAGCGGCCCGACTTGCTCAGATATCGAATGCAGGAGGACTTGAACGGCACGACGAGTGAGAATGCGACCCGGAATAAGGGGGTGGGCCTTTCTCCGGGCCGCACGCGGCGACCCCAAATTCAAATTTTGGGGGCCATATTGTTTTGAGATGTATACATCAAGGTGACTTGTGCATACAACAAGAATTTTGCCCGTGACCTGGGAAATCTTTCAATCTTTCAAAGAGGCAGGCTCTAGTTTGCAACTGCCCTTGCCGCGATCCTGTCAGCCTGCGTGAGGAGGTCTCGCTGATGCCATGCCGCAGCACGCGGCATGGCATCAGCGAGCTACCTAGCTCCTAGAAGTCAAACTTCAGTGCAAACTGAATCTGTCGAGGCGTAACGACCGGAGACTGCGAGAAGCTCGTCTGGCCGGTGCCTGAGGGTTCGTTGATGGCGCCGAGCACCGTAGCGGAATTCGGCGACTGTGCACCGGGGTTGAAGTGGTTGATCCAGTTGAACACCTCGGCACGGAATTCCATGTTAAGCCGCTCCGTCAGCTTTGTTTCCTTTGTGAGCGAGAGGTCCGTGCTGAGCGTTCCAGGTCCCGGAAGACTATTTCTGCTCACGTTGCCAAGGAAGCCCGGTGCCTGCGCCTCATAACACGATGGGTCGAACCACTGAATGGTTCCCGGAATTAACTGTCCCGATCCATTCACAGCCTGCTTGTCTATGATGTGGTTCGGATGGCAGCCGGCAGCAAAGCTGTAGTTAGCGCGGGAATCCCACTCGCTGCCCAAATCCGCAGGGTCAGGGAACAGAATTCCGTCGTTATACACGTTGAGCGGCAAGCCGCTGTGGATCCCCAGGATCGTGGAGAACCGCCAGCCTTCGACCAGCCGATTTCCCTTGAACGGCAAGGTGTAGAGCGCGTTGGCACTGATGTTGTGGCGGAGATCGAAGTTGCAATTCTCATAATCGTAGCTCGGGTTGTAGCGGTCCGTCTGCAGCTGGCCCCATTCCTCGAGAGACGATGCAAAGGAGCCATCGTCGATACAATGCGACCAGGTGTAATTGAACTGGCCGGTAAAGTTACGAGCGAACTGGTGGTTCAAGCTGACCTGCAGCGAATTGTAGCTGGAGGCGCCATTGTTGTAGGCCTGAATCATTTCGCCGAACGTGGCGTTGATTCGCGGCCCTTGCGTAGAGCACGTTGACGAGGGTGCACCAGTTGCTCCGAGACACGGGAATTGCACGCCGCTGCCGTAACACGAGGTTTCCGTCGGATCCGAGCAGGCAGTCGTTACGGTAAACGTCGCGTTGGACGCAGTGGGGAGCGAACTGGGAACCTGCGGCAACGCAGTGCAGTCCGGGAACGTGGTGCACTTGGGAGGATTGATGTCTCCCTGCGTCCACAGGTGTCGGCTCACCGATCCCACATAGCCGATACTGAAGA
>JASHRI010000149.1 GCA_030037435.1 Candidatus Acidiferrales bacterium
GTTTCTTAATCTACGCGGCGACCACCGGCACGATGCTGGGATCGTGTCGAAGATGCTTCGCATCATGCGCTACTACGCCAAATTGCTCGGCTATGCCGCAACTTCGAAAGCGAAGGTTTTTCACATTCTCTGGAACAATAAGTTCGAACTTTTCGATCGCACATTCCTTACGCTTTACTACAAACTTTTGGGGAAAAAGGTGGTCCTCACGGCCCACAATGTCAACAAGAGACGAAGAGACGCCAGTGATACGCCTTTAAATCGGCTAACCCTACGGGTTCAGTACCATCTGGCTGATCACATCTTTGTTCATACGGACAAAATGAAAGCGGAACTGATCGGTGAATTCGGCGTGCCGGACTCGCGCGTCACGATCATTCCTTTTGGCATCAATAATGCCGTTCCAAGCACGAGCCTTACTCCTGCCGAGGCAAAGCAGCGCCTGGGCATCCGCCAGAACCACAAAACAATTCTATTCTTCGGCCAAATAACGCCTTACAAGGGGCTTGATTATCTGATCGAAGCGTTTCGATTAAAATCAACGGAGCAAGATGCCTATCGCCTGATTATCGCCGGCAGGCCGAAACCAGAGTTCGAGGAATACTGGCGCTCCATCGAGAGAGACATTCGAGGCGACGTTCGTGAGGGGCGAATTCTGGTTCGCGCAGAATTTATACCGGACAGTGAAATTGAAGTGTTTTTTAAATGCGCGGATGTCTTGGCGCTACCTTACCGGCACATTTACCAGAGCGGAGTCCTCTTTCTGGGATACGGTTTTGGCTTACCGGTGCTCGCGGCCGATGTTGGCAGCCTGAAGGAAGATATCATCGAGGGCGAAACTGGCATTGTATTTAGGGCTGACGACGCGGCTGATTTAGCCAATGCGATCGATCGTTACTTTGCCAGCGATCTGTTTGCCAACCTCACAAGCCGGCGCGAGCTTATCTCACGTCGAGCAAGCAGCCAACACTCATGGGATACCGTGGGCGACATGACGGTGCACGTGTATTCGGAATTGCTCGGCCACCACTCCCGCAAATAGTAAGCAATACGCTCCCAGATTTCCGCAAAACCTGCTCCGAACATAGAGAGAGAATGATAAGTGTTGCTCGTCCGATCGAGTTCTAAAAGCGGTTGTGTCTCATCCCACTCGGTGTGACAGAGGGTCTATTGGAAGATCTAAGGACTGATCATCTAAACGACAATTTAAAAGGCAGGTCTGTTCGAGGAGGAGTTTTAATCGCGAGTTCGCAGGCCTCTCAGTTCGCGCTAGGCATGATTTTCACGATCGTTCTGGCGCGGCTGTTAACGCCTGCCGATTTTGGACTCGTGGCCATGGCCACGGCTGTCACGGGGCTGGGGCAAGTGTTTGCGGATTTGGGTTTGTCAGAAGCAACGATTCAGCGACCGGAAATCACTCCGGATCAGGTCAACGCGCTGTTTTGGATAAATTCGGCGGTTGGACTGGGCCTGACGCTCATAACTGCCGCGTTAGCCCCTGTATTGGCGTGGTTCTATCGCGAACCGCGGCTAATTCTCATTACTCTTGTTTTGGCGCCAACATTCTTGATAGGCAGTCTGCGAGTTCAGCCGGACGCACTGCTCAAGAGGCAGATGCGTTTTAAGGCGCTGGCCGTTCGCAACGTGATCAGCGTTTTCCTAGGCGTGCTCGTGGCGATCGCGATGGGGATCGAAGGTGCGGGATATTGGGCCATCATCGCTTTTCCGCTGACTGCCAATTTAATCCAGATGTTCTCATCGTGGCTGATGATCAGCTGGAGGCCGAGTCGGCCACGCCGCGCCGCCGATGTCGGCTCGATGGTTAAATTCGGTAGTCAAGTCGCGGTTTCTTACCTGATTGGCAGTCTGAGCGGCAACACTTCCAACATTCTGATCGGTTGGTACTGGGGAGCCGAGCCATTGGGCCTTTTCTCCAGAGCCTTTAACCTGCTAATGAAGCCGGTAAATCAAATTTTAATCCCGGCCGGTGGTGTCGCTGTACCCGCGCTCAGCAGGATTCAGGGAGATCCACGTCGATCTGCGCGGTACTACCTCGGCGCTTTGAATCTGATCATGTGGATCAGCGCGCCTCTTTTCGGTTTTCTTTTTATCGCGGCAAAGCCCACAATCCTCGTCCTTTTGGGAAACAAGTGGGAGGCAGCTGCCCCCATTTTCCAGCTTCTTTGTATTTCCGCACTGGCGCAGCCTCTTTTTCAATCGACCAATTGGGTCTTAATTAGTAGCGGCCGCACAGACCGGTTCCTGAGAATCACCTTAATAACCTCCGCAATCGGGATGGGCGTCTTGGCGCTTGCGCTGCCTTTCGGAATCAAAGCCGTAGCGCTATGGTGCTCGGTTGCGCAAATTGCGATGCTTCCATGGGTAATGAGATTTTGCTACCGAGGTACGGGTCTGACCTTCCGAGCTCTGGGGCGGTCGGTCGTATCCCCAATTTCCTTAAGTCTTGTCGGGGTCCTATCCGCCGAAATGGCTTCGCTGTTCGTGAACCCGGCGAGCGATGTCGCGGCGCTCTTTGTAATCGCCGCGGGTTTCGCGGCGGCTTACTTGCTCGCCATCACCTTGTGCCGCCCCGTACGCGAAGAGATTAATGAGATCAGACTGTTGCTGCACGATTTGCGGCTCTCGAGGCAAACGGCCACAGCTTTCGCGCCGAAAACAATGGTTTCGCACGCCTGACAAGAGCTTCGATCGAATGCCTTCAGATGGGCCGTCCTTAGATAGACCATCTCAAAAACTTCCACCCGTCCAGATGAACATATTTCAACTTGATCCAATCCGGGACCGTCGCTGGGAGGAACTTGTCGACCGCCACCCGCGCGCGTCTGTCTTTCATACGCGAGCGTGGCTTCAGGCGTTGCAGTCGACGTACGGGTATGAACCGGTGGTGTTCACTACGTCGCGTTCGACCGCTGCGCTGGAAAACGGTGTCGTGTTCTGCCGGGTAAAAAGTTGGATCACGGGCCGCCGGTTGATATCCTTGCCGTTTTCGGATCACTGTGAGCCGCTCTGCGACTCACCCGATGAACTGAATTTCATCATTCGATACTTGCAGACGGCCTTGGAGCGGCAGAGCTGGAAATACCTGGAGGTTCGATCGGCCGACTGGAACTTCGGCCAGGCGACCGAGCATCATCCGTCGATAGCTGCATATTGGCTGCACGCCATCGATCTCCATCCGCGGGCAGAGGATGTTTTTCGCAGTCTCGACAAGGATTCCGTTCAACACCAGATCAGGCGAGCCGAGAGTGCCGGCCTTGTCGAAAAAAGCGGCCGGTCTGACGAGCTACTTAGGGACTTTTATGGCTTGCTCGTCATTACGCGGCGCCGGCACGGCCTACCCCCGATTCCGCGCTCCTGGTTTCGCAATCTGATACGCTGCCAGGGCGACGCGCTGGAGATGCACGTCGCGTATATGGGCGAAATACCTGTGGCGGCCGTCCTTACTCTTTATTTCAGAGATTCCGGGTATTACAAGTACGGCTGTTCTGATTC
>JASHRI010000150.1 GCA_030037435.1 Candidatus Acidiferrales bacterium
TGCCGGGCTCTCAACGTTGGTGGCTAATCTGCGAGTGATGTCCATGAGCACCAGTGGATAAGCATAGAGGTACGCCTCCACCGCGATTTCAGCAGCCTCTGCGATGGAAGCTTCGGCTGGAGCTGCGGCATTGGCGCGTGTCGGCATGCCGATCTCCCATTTGCAAATCAACGGCCCGCCCAGCCTGAAATAGGAGCGGGTCATGTTGTACTGTCAGAATTGACAGCCAAGAGTGGTTACCTGCAAGAACCCTAGTCACGTATGGGAATCCTTCTGTTGCCGGTTTGTATCTCGTCGCGCAGTAAGGCTGGCACAAGACAACGGCCGCAGATGTAACCTACAGACGGAGGCGAGTACGTGGCCAAATTGAAATTTGTTATGTCGCTGCCAGGCGACACGATGTACTTGCGGGCGCAAACCACCGCCGCGCTGCGCGAAGCCGATCGCCTGGGGGCGGATTTGGAAGTAATCAGCGCGCAAATGGACGCGGTGGGTCAAGGCCAGCAGCTGTTGGGCTTGGTGCAATCCGCAAAGGCGAAGCCGGATGGAATCATTCTCGAGCCTGTCAGCGCCGCCGCATTGCCTCGCGTGGCGGAAGCAGCGGTTGCGGCGGGAATCGGGTGGGTGGTGAGCAACGCACATGTGGAATACGTCGCATCGCTTCGCCGGAATGCGAAAGTGCCGGTGTTCCAGATTTCCCAGGATCACCTTGAGGTCGGCCGGATTCAAGGACGGCAGATGGGCGCGATCTTGCCCAAAGGCGGCGCGGTCCTCTATCTGCGCGGGCCGCAGATGAGTTGGTGGGCGACCACGCGATTTGAAGGGATGGAAGGCGCGAAACCGAGCAACGTCGAGGTGCGCAGCGTGAAAGTACTTGCATCGACGACGGAAGGCGCGTTTAACGCAGTTTCCTCGTGGCTTGATCTAACGAAGCAGCGTCCCGAGGGCACTCAACTGATCGTGTCGCAAAACGCGGATTTCATCACCGGCGCGAAAAAAGCCTTCGAGACAAACACCTCCGCGTCGGATCGAGCGAAATGGATGGCTATCCCGTGCGCGGGCGTAGGCGTCGCGGACCGAAGCAGGCCCTTGGTGGATCAAGGCTGGCTGTGCGCGACCGTGGTGACTTCGCTGACGATGGATCGGGCGGTCGAAATGCTAGCGCGAGCCATCAAAGAGAGCTCGAAGCCGCCGGAGCACACGTTTGTGGAAGCATACTCGTATCCCAGCATCGAAGAACTGGCAAAGAAGTGGAAGGCCAGATGATTCCGCGTGCTCGGAGGGCGCGTTCGTAGGCACCTGCTCGGCGAATGCCTATCAGGCACTCGTTGATTGCTGGGACGCACCGGTATCCTGGCTCTCGGTTCGGGGCGGCAATCCAACGTATTTGACCAGGAGCACGTCGTTGCCCTTTTCGTTGTAGACCACTTCATCGACGAGCCTCTTGGCGATCATCAAGCCAAAGCCGCCGGGCCGCAGTCCTTGTTGGTCCCGAACGATCATGTGACTCAAAAGGTCGCCGGGCGGGTTATTGACGGCGGCGTGGCGAATTTCGTCCAACGAGAAGCCCTCGCCTGGATCTTTCACGCGGCAGGCGACCACGTGGCGTCCGCGAAAGAAACCGACTTCCACGTACTGGCTGGGATCAAAGCGACCGGCGTGTTCCATGGCGTTGAGGAGAATTTCGCGAAACGCGCCGATCACATCGTCTTTTTCGTCCTCGGATAGAGTGGACCCGACGCGAAGGAATTGCGCCAGGCGATCTGCGGTCGCCAAATCGCAGCGCACGATCAGGCGAACCCACGCGGGCACAGCGGAGATAATCTCGATGCCGTCGTCCCACGCAGGTTCCGTCATCGCCAAATTCACCATATCGGCAAGGACGCCGCGTGTGTACGGAGGGCAGAAAAAACTGAAGACGCCGCCGCGCATGGCCTCGATCACTTCAGCGGGCGTTGTTTCGTCGGTGAGAACGATCATCCGGACGTGCGGGCGAACGCTCCGGATTTGGCGCAGCAGCTCGACGTCCTCTTTTGCGCAGGTTTTCTGGCCGGTGATGATCAGGTCGAATGAGTTTTCTTTTGCGAGCACGAGGACTGTCTTGTTGTCCACGGCCCGCTCGATGTTCCAGCCCGTGCCCTTCAGGACGCGATTCAGCATCGCGTTAACTCCAGGGCCAGAATCGACGACAAGCACGGTTTTTTGCGCGGCAGGTTCGCAGAGAGCAAGCTTGCTGGCAGCAGGCGCCATGGGAAACCCCCAAATAACGACCACCTCGGACGTCCCGGCCGGATGAGGCAAGCAGTCGGGGTTGACACATCGATCTTAGGGAGTTCGCTCGCTCCGCGGCACTGTCAGCCCTGACAGTGCAGGCGAGGAATGGGGTGAAGGTGGTGGGCGGATGGGAACTTTCCCATCATACGAAGCCGACAGCGATATAATCCCCGGCGATGAAAAAAAATGTATGGAGAGGATTCATCGAAATCGGCTTCATACTCTTCCTGTTTTATTCGAACTTGCTGATGGGCGAGTTTGAACGCACCGGGATGGGGCACAAGAGGGGACTCGTGTGGGCTCTCTCGGATATTTTTACGACTTCCAATTTCACGATCGCCATCGTGGCGGCAGTGATCGGCTACATCCTCGTTGAATTTCTACGCACTAGACTCTAGTGGAAAAATCACTTTCGCAGCCGATCCAGGCTTTCCAGCCATCCGTCTCAAGGATTTTTTAGTCCACGACACGCAGGTTGTGGCGGCTGGCATACCAGCACGGCGTGTAGCCGAGAGCGGGAAAGATCGAGCGGACGCACGTCTCTTTTGTAGGCTGGTCAAAGAAAATGTTGAGTTTGTTGTCCTTGAGCTTCGCGGCATAGAGGACGGTGACGGTGGAGAGCGCGGAAGCCGAACCGTGGCGCGCGACGCGAACTCGAAGCACGGCGTAGTCGACGATGTACAGCGCGATCAAAGCGCAGACCAGGATCAGCGCGATGATGGGTGCGTAGCGCGCCACGGCTTCGCGTATCGGGTGGCTCTCGAGCGCCCCGGTCGGGTCAGTTGGATCAGACATGGGAAATGGCCGAGAGAATCTTAGCGCAGAGAGCGCGTGATGGAGCACAAAGACGTCCGCGGTGGTTGCAGAAGAGAATTTACGTGTGATCCGAGTGCTCGAAGGGGAAACGTGCGGAAAAAAACGTAGCGCCGCGCGTGTTGTATGAATGTAAGACGCGCGGCGCCTGAGGAAGGTGCAGATTAGTGGTGAATGTAAATCCCTACGTCGAACAGGTTGTGGTCCCAATCCGCGTGGTGGTCGCGGCACCACTGGCGGTCTTGGTCGAGCTTTTCGACGTCATGACGCACTTTGTCGCTATTGTTGCCGTAGCGCGCGGCGTCATGGTCGATCTTGTCCTTCTGATGTTGGAGACGCTCATGGCATTCGTTGGCGTAGTCGTGATCGGCGGCGCGCGCCACGCCGCACACCGGAAGCGAGAACGCAAGGCCCAATGCAGCGGTCAGAACAAATCGGAGATGGCGTTTGGTCATGGTGTAACCTCCACCGCCTATGGAAATACGAAAGAGCAGATTGGCCAATCCCACAAATCCTTTATTTCAAGTGAGAGTTTCCTCTGTAGGCGTGTCGAGGGTTCGGAATTTCGGCACCGGGTCGCAGCGCTGGCCAAATCAGAGCACGGCTGACGCTTCGTGCTGTGAGACTTCGAGAGATAATTTCAAGTTGCCAAAAAAAGCTTCGCTGACGAGATTGAAATTCAATTGACACGAGTGAAGGTGTTCTGTAGAATCGGTGATTGTTCTGTAAGCCTTCCAGCTGGCCTGGGAGTACCCGCTCTTTGACAATCGGATGATACAAGCCAGAACCCGTTTGGTTTACCTTGTACTTTGCTTCGGCAGAGTGCGAGGAACTTGAGAAAAAAACCGAGCGATTCAACAGTTCGTTCCGATCGTGGGGATGAAAGTCTTCACGGTCGAAACCACCAGTTTCAAATGAGAGTTTGATCCTGGCTCAGAGCGAACGCTGGCGGCGTGCTTAACACATGCAAGTCGAACGGGTGTAGCAATACACTCGTGGCGAACGGGTGCGTAACACGTGGATAACCTTCCTTCAGGTGGGGAATAACCCAGTGAAAATTGGGCTAATACCGCATAACAAGACGAGGGCACATGCTTTTGTCTTCAAAGGCGCAAGTCGCCAGAAGAGGGATCCGCGGCCGATTAGCTTGTTGGCGGGGTAACGGCCCACCAAGGCAATGATCGGTAGCCGGACTGAGAGGTTGGCCGGCCACACTGGAACTGAGACACGGTCCAGACTCCTACGGGAGGCAGCAGTGGGGAATCTTGCGCAATGGGCGAAAGCCTGACGCAGCAACGCCGCGTGGGGGATGAAGCTTC
>JASHRI010000151.1 GCA_030037435.1 Candidatus Acidiferrales bacterium
AGTCCTTCGCGCGGGCTTCGGCATCTTCTACGATCGCTTCAATTCGTCCGACGCGCTCCTGGAAGATCGTCTCAATGGTCTGCTCCAGGCACTGTATGTTTACACTGATCCCGGCTTCTTTCCGAGCGTCATACCCTCGACGGTAGTGAACCCAAGCGTCTACCAGACGCCGTCGCGCCTGCATGCGCCATACGTGATCCAATCGGCCGTCAGCGCAGAGCGCCAGGTGTCCAAGTTTGCCAACATATCGGTTTCTTACTTGAACTCGCGCGGCTGGGATCAACTTCTCACCAACAACATCAACATCCCGATCGAAGGAACTTACACGTATCCGTTCTACACCAGCCCGACCGCCGGTGCCCGCCCAAACACCTCGTT
The DNA here is from genome assembly GCA_030037435.1 of Candidatus Acidiferrales bacterium. GTDB lineage: Bacteria > Acidobacteriota > Terriglobia > Acidiferrales > UBA7541 > Palsa-295. Next base: position 379 of record JASHRI010000151.1, read on the forward strand.
TGAAAACATCTACGAATTTCAATCCGAGGGAATCTACCGCGAAAATCAGCTCTTTGTTCAGGGTACGGTGCGCGCCGGCGCCAGGCTCACCCTCTTCAGCAATTACACTCTCACATATTCAAACGGCGACACTTTTTCGGCTACCAACTTCCCCTCGAATCCGCTAAATCTGATGCAGGACTACGGCCGCTCGCCCTTCGATGTTCGCAATCGTTATTTCATGGGTGGCACCGTCGGCTTGCCCTACGGCTTGCGCCTCAGCCCATTCATGATCGTCAGTTCTGGCACACCGTATAACATCACCCTGAGCCAGGACCTCATCGGCACCGCGCAGTTCAATCAGCGCCCCGTACTTGCGAATGGCGCCACCGGTCCGACGATTGTTAGTGTTCCCGGCATCGGCACCTTCAACACCGTGCCGCCGCAGAACTCGACTCCAATACCTGTCGACTATCTTACTGGTCCCGGCCTCTTCACTCTGAACCTCCGCCTCACCAAGACCTTTGGCTTTGGCAAGGAAACCTCTGGCCCACGCCAGCAAGGCGGTGGCGGCAACTATGGAGGAGGAGGTCGTGGCGGCAGGGGCGGCGGAGGCGGACGCGGAGGTAGTCCCTTTGGCGGCGGACCGCGCGGCGCGTTCAACAACGCCGCCGCCGATCGGCGCTACAACATCACCCTGAGCGTGAACGCGCGAAACGTCTTCAATCGCGTGAATGTCGCCACGCCAAGCGGCGTTCTGAATCCGCCCTCCGCGTTGCTGCCCGAAGCGACCGCTTCGCCGTTCTTTGCTACGCCCAACGAATTGGCAGGCGGATCCTTTTCCTCGGGCACCGCGAACCGGCTAATTTACCTGCAGGCGTCATTCAGCTTCTAACCGGCGGCAAGCGGCGACAATTGATTAGGGTCCGAGCTCTATCCCGCCACGAGCGTCATGGCTGCTGCTTCGACTCCACCGCCCAATTGGTGACCAGCGTGAGCGGAGACGTGCTTGCCCCGGTGCTCTCCTCAACCAGGAAGCTTTTCCCGTCTGGCGCCACGGAGTAGCCATTGTCGTTGCCCGGATTTGTTTCCATTCTGTCGTCTTGAAACAACTGGCGCGGAGCGCCGATTTCAACCGCCGCGCCGCCTTCCTTGATGCCTGCTTTCATCACCCTGCCGGTTGGCGCCAAATAATAGAGCGCGCTTCCGTCGTGGCTCCACCGTGGAACATCTCCACCGCCCTGCGAAACCTGCCACTTGCTACCTGCCTTAGGAAACGACGAAATATAAACTTCGTTGCTTCCAGACTCGTCGGATACATATGCCATCCAGCGTCCGTCCGGAGAAAGCGTGGCGGCGCCCACGTTAAATCCCGATTGAACGTAAGGGACTGGTTTCCGGTCTCCGAAAAGTGGCAAATACCAGATAGACGACTTCCCTCCCCCAAGCTGGAAGATGATGTATCGGCCATCGCGGGACCAGTCCGTGGGAAGCTGCGACCAGTTGGCTTCGCTGCCAAGCGGCGTCGCGCTTCCCGCGCCCGACGAATTCTTGGCGAAAAGCGACAAACCATTTCCGATCGCCGTGGCATATGCGATTTGCGAACCGTCCGGCGACCACACCGGAGCGACGCTTAGGGAGCCAAACGTGAATCGTGTTCGCACATTGCGCTCCAGATCCTCGATCCAGAGATCTCCTCCTCCATTTACCGCCGATATCTTTACTGTCGAATATGCCAGCCGTTTTCCGTCTGGCGCAAGGCGCGGGAACGAAGCGTCTGGCACCCCGACTGTCCCCAACCGCTTCCCCGCCGCGTCGATCCACGTGAGTTCTCCACCAAACTCAGTCGCGCCGTCGTAGACCAGCAGCCCCGTCTGGGAGACGCTGAACATACCGAGCCGGTAGTCCTGCGGCGATCCGATGTGTTCGGCAACGGGAAAAACAGCTCCCTTTAGTTTCTGATCTCCGGCGTCAAACCGCTGCGCCATGAGCGTATCGCTCCGAAGGAAAAACAGGTAGCCCGGCGTGGCATAGAAAGCGTTCGAATCCGCCTGCACCAAAAACGTCGCCTCGTCCGTCCCAAGCTCGCCGATGTAGATGCCAAGTTTCGCCGTTCCAGGCGCACGCAAGTCGCCGCTCAAATACAAAAAATGGCGCCCGTCGGGAAGAAAGGTTGGCCAGCGGTTGCTGAAGCCGGCTTCAGACTCCTTGTTGCTCGCAATCGCGCTCGGCGTTCCTCCCGCTGCGGGGACTTCTGAAAGCGCCGAGCCGATGGGCTGTGGAGCAAACAAAATCATGCCATTCTGATTCCACGTGCCGCCGCGTGCGTTCGGTGCATCGCAAATCAGCACCGGAGGCCCGCCTGTAACGTCGATTTTCCGGAGTTTCCCGTCCTGAAAGAACCCAATTTGACGGCTGTCCGGCGCCCAGAATGGAAACGCTGCAGCGGTTGTTCCTTGCAGTTGCTGCGCGTCGAGCGAATCGAGGGGACGGACCCAAAGCGACTCTTTGCCATCCGTGCCCTGGGCTGGAAACACAAGCCGAGTGCCGTCGGGGGAAAGCAGTGGCACGCCAAAAGGCGAAGGTGAAAATGCGAACGACGATTTCGGCGGTGGCGAAATAAGCGATTGAATCGATTGCGGCTGGCTTGAGCTTGTTCGGATATATGCGATCGCCAACGCGGCGAGTGCGATTGCGAAACATGCCGCAACAGCCCACGGCAGCACGCGCCGCCATAGCCGCGCGGAAGCTGGCGCGGCAGCCATGGGACCAGATTCAGGTTGCGACGTACCGGAAAAAACTTCCTCAATCGCGATGCGCGCCTCGCCGATCGCTTGCAATCGTTGCTTCGGATCTTTTTGCAAGCACCGTTGCAGGAGCGCCCGAATGCGCCTTGGCGTCGCGGTCGGGAGCAGCGTCCAATCCGGTTCGGCGCGAATCACGGCTGCTAGTGTGTCCGTCACCGTCTCGCCGCTGAACGCCATCTTTCCTGTAAGCATCTCGTACATCACGCAGCCAAATGCCCAAATGTCTGCTCGCCGATCAACGGGTTTTGCTTTCGCCTGTTCCGGCGACATATACGCCGCTGTCCCGATGATGAATCCCGCCTGCGTCGCCATCCGCGTCAGCGTCGGCGACGTCGAAATGTCTGCGGCCTCCGCTTCGCCTTCCACCGCCTTCGCTAACCCGAAATCCAAAATCTTCACCGCATCATCGCGCGACACCTTCACGTTGGCCGGCTTCAAATCGCGATGAACAATCCCGCGTTCGTGCGCGTACTCCAGTCCCTCGCAAATCTGCTTCGCGATCCGCAGCGCTTCCTCAACGGGAATTGGGCCCTGCTTGATTCGATCAGCCAGCGTCGGCCCCTCTACCAACTCCATGACCAGCGCGTGCGTGTTGCCGGAATCTTCGAACCCGTAGATCGCAGCAATATTGGGGTGATTCAAAGACGCGAGGAGCTTGGCTTCGCGTTGAAACCGCGCCATGCGCTCGGCGTCTCGCGCAAACACCTCCGGCAACACTTTGATCGCCACATCGCGCCCGAGCTTCGTATCCCTCGCGCGATAGACTTCCCCCATCCCCCCGCTTCCAATCTCAGCGAGAATCTCGTATGGCCCGAGTTTTGTACTGGCGGAAAGCGACATAAATGTCAGCGATTTAGGTTATTTGCTCGATTAAGAAACGGGAAGTGTATCACGGGCTGCCGGGAAGCAAGCCTCCAGCGCCGCACAGCGCGGCTCGTCATGACCTTAGTAATCTTGTGATTTTCGGAGGATCGCTGCCACGCAACTTTAAGTCTATAAATCAGCACCGCGGCCTTTAGCGCAGCAGCCTTTCTTTGCCGAACCTCCTGGACAGTTCCGTCTGGTGCCGTTGCTCACATCAGTGAATCATTTCTTCAAACTCCCCAGATGCTTCCAATTGAATGTGTAGCCCACGCCGACCGAATATTGCGGAATCCACGAGCTGCCGAAATAGGAAGAGAAATCGTTGCCGACTCGCCGAATATCCACTTGTGGCCGGACAAAAAGTCCCCGGTAAGCGTAGATTCGAAGGCCAGCGGCGAAATGCAACTGTCCATCGTTCACCGAAAACGCTTCGCCGTTCACTGCGCCGCATCCTTGAGGCAGCTTGTAGCAAATCTGCGGGGTGTCATAAAAGTCCAGCAGTGCTTCGCCGTATCCACCTTGAATTTCTGGGCTGAAGCGCCGGCCAAACGTCGAAGGTTCGTAGACGGCATTTATATCGTAGAAAGCCGGATGATACTCGAGCCCGGCGTACGGAGACCTGCCAAGCAGCGAGGACGTCTCTATCCCTACCCCGAGGTTGTGAAAGAAGATGAAATCGGCGCCAAAAGTCTTAAAGAAGCCGCCCATCGTGGGTGCCTGAAACGTGCCGGCGTTCAGCAAGTCGGTCGGCCCGGCCGATGGGGCCGTGGCCGTGCCTCCTGCAAAATACACGCTGGCGTTTTGTGCGCCGGCACCTACGACGCAAGTAAGCAGCGAAACAAGCAAGGCCAATCCACGAATTGTATGCTTCAAGGTGCAGTCTCCTCCTTGGGCGCTGCTTGGCGAACTCACCAGCGCCCAGGCAATCTTCGCTACTGCAACCGCTTAATACCGCAAGGGATTCGAAACCCGCTTCCACGCCATCGTCGGGAAAATATAGCCGCGCCAGTTGCGATCATATCGAAAGCCGATACGAAATAGGCGCCACTGGCCGTCTCCGTCCGGCGAATTGTAGACGAGGTATGGAGGCCACGCCAGCCCGACGCTCGTGCCATGCGCATGTCCTATCAACAGGAAATGCGGCTGGTGATCCGACTTCCACGATAGATGCCGCTGCGCCCAGCAGACGACGGGAGCGCCAACGCGTCGGTCGCTGCCCTGGTTGACGCAACCTTGGCCCGACGCATCCTTAGCATCGACCGGCGAATTGCTGGTATACGCATTTAAAGCCAGTGCTAGGGAAAGTGCGCACGCCAGCAAGGCGGCAGCATACAGGACAGCTTTTTTTCTTGTCACTAGCTGCACCGTTCACGAGATCGCATGGGTTCGCGCGAACCTGTAAACGAACCTCGACCTCACCCAGCCTGCCTTTCCATTTCTCTGTCTCTGCGACGGTTAGCTGGATGCCCAGATGGGTCGTTTTGTTGCTCGGGCCCTGCCTGTTGGGCGTGGACAACACTACCAAAAGGCACCAACTTCCTTGCAACGTCAGATGACATCACTGCAACCTACCGGCTTTTCTTGACGAAAAAGACGATTCCTGCTAAAAAGGTCAATTCTGAGTAGGACATCTCGCAGTCGAGGCTCCCGCTCTGGGAGTCTTCCTCCGGAGGAAGGACGCGATTGGCAACCAGCTTGGTAGATTTGCGGTTGCGAGCGTATCATGCCCCGGAAATGAAAGAGTGCAAGCAGTTCCCCAATATTCTGTTTTCGCCGATTCCGATGACATTTTCCGACGGAGGATCACTGATGCGTAGCGGACTGGCAGCCTGGCAATGGCTTCGCTGCCGATGGATGGGAGTGGCCGCGGCTGGAGCCGCGTTGTTGACTGGACTGACGATGGCAGGCTCGGCCTGGGCGCAGGCACCCGAGCAGGCCAGCGGCGAGGCCAATTTGAAGCTGCCGGACCTGTCACAGGTAAACTTCCTGGGCGTCGACGGGCATCGGCTGCTCTTGTGGGGACTGCTCTTCTGCGTGTTCGGCCTTGTTTTCGGGCTGACCATTTACGTCCGACTGAAGAATTTGCCGGTGCATCGTGCGATGCGCGAAATTTCGGAGTTGATCTACGAAACCTGCAAAACGTATCTGATCACGCAAGGCAAATTCCTGCTGCTGCTTTGGCTGTTCATTGCGGCGGTGATCTTGCTGTATTTCGGCGTGCTGCTGCATAACTCCGCTAACACCGTGATCATCATTCTGGCCTTCAGCGTCCTCGGAATCTGCGGGAGCTATGGCGTAGCGTGGTTCGGCATCCGGGTGAATACGTTTGCTAACTCGCGGACGGCGTTTGCCGGACTGGGCGGCAAACCCTACCCGATCTACAACATTCCACTCCGCGCGGGAATGAGCATCGGCATGATGCTGATCAGCGTCGAACTGCTGATGATGCTGATCATCCTGCTGTTCGTGCCGGGCGATAGCGCGGGACCGTGCTTCATTGGATTCGCCATCGGCGAATCGTTGGGCGCGGCTGCGCTGCGCATCGCCGGCGGAATTTTTACGAAGATCGCCGACATCGGATCGGACCTGATGAAGATCGTGTTCAAGATCAAAGAAGATGACGCGCGTAACCCGGGCGTGATCGCGGATTGCACAGGCGACAACGCGGGGGATTCGGTAGGTCCAAGCGCCGACGGCTTCGAAACTTACGGCGTGACCGGCGTGGCGCTCATCACGTTCATTCTGTTGGGCGTCCCCAAACCAGCGGTGCAAGTTGAGTTGCTGGTGTGGATCTTCGTGATGCGCGTAGCGATGCTGGTCGCCGCGGCGGCCGCGTATTTCATCAATGGCGCAATCGCCAAGCCGCGCTATGCCAACGCCGACAAGATGAATTTCGAGGCGCCGCTGACGTCGCTCGTATGGATCACGTCAGTGGTATCCATCGCGCTGACCTTCCTGATTTCGTACTACATCATCCCAGACCTGGGTGGCGATCCGAGCCAGTGGTGGAAGCTTTCGATCATCATCTCCTGCGGCACTTTGGCAGGCGCGATTATCCCGGAACTAGTGAAGGTGTTTACGTCGGTGGAATCGCGGCACGTTCGAGAGGTGGTTACCTCAGCAAGGGAAGGTGGCGCATCGCTCGGAATCTTGTCGGGCTTCGTGGCTGGCAATTTCTCGTCCTACTACCTGGGACTGGTGATGGTGATCCTGATGGCGATCGGATACCTGGTGAGCCTTAGCGGTTTGGGCAATCTGATGATCGCCGCGCCGGTATTCGCGTTCGGCTTGGTGGCGTTTGGATTCCTGGGCATGGGGCCGGTGACGATTGCGGTGGATTCGTATGGACCGGTGACGGACAACGCCCAGTCGGTCTACGAGCTATCGCTGATCGAGCAGGTTCCCAACATTCGCCAGGAACTGAAGAACGACTTCAACATCGACGTCAATTTCGAGCGGGCCAAGGAAATGCTCGAAGCAAATGACGGCGCGGGAAACACGTTCAAGGCAACGGCCAAGCCTGTGCTGATCGGCACAGCCGTGGTAGGCGCGACGACCATGATTTTCTCGATCATTATGGCGCTGACCAATGGCATCACGACCAACGTCGACAAACTGTCGCTGTTGCACGCGCCATTCGTGCTGGGCTTTATCACCGGCGGCGCGATGATTTATTGGTTTACCGGCGCTTCCACACAGGCGGTGACGACGGGCGCGTATCGAGCGGTCGAGTTCATCAAAGCCAATATCAAGCTCGAAGGCATCGAAAAAGCATCGATTACAGACAGCAAGAAGGTGGTCGAAATCTGTACGGTGTATGCGCAGAAAGGCATGTGGAACATCTTCTTCGCTGTGTTTTTTGCGACGCTCGCGTTCGCTTTCGTCGAGCCGTTCTTCTTTATCGGATACCTGATTTCGATCGCGGTTTTCGGGCTCTACCAGGCCATATTCATGGCCAACGCCGGCGGCGCGTGGGATAACGCGAAAAAAATCGTGGAAGTCGAGCTGAAGCAAAAAGGAACAGCGCTCCACGACGCAACGGTGGTAGGCGATACCGTCGGCGATCCTTTCAAGGACACGTCATCGGTGGCGCTAAACCCGATCATCAAGTTCACCACGCTATTCGGATTGCTGGCCGTCGAGCTGGCGGTGGTGATGGGAATTAAGAACGCGCAGTTGACGCATATTTTGGCTGCGGCGTTCTTCCTCATCTCGTTCATTTTCGTGTACCGATCATTCTTCGGGATGCGAATTCGCGCGGGCGAGCAGCCGAACCACGCGTCCGGGCGTGAGGGCGTCGAGAGGGTTTAGGCGCAGTACATTTCGGAAATTCGCTGAGTTCAATCAAGCGAAGGGGGAGGGCGATGCCCTCCCCTTTTTCTTTGTGGGACGCAGATGATCGCGGTCAGGCTTTGACGAGGCCGAGAAACTGGCCCGGATCGTTGGCAAAGCCCGGGAAAACGTTGCCGAGATCCCGGTCGCCCAAATGCCTCGATACAATCTCGCCAAGCACGCTGCGATAATCTGTGGTGACAGCGAGATCGCGGCCCTGATAGAGCTGTTCGGCGCCCATCCCCGGCCAGCGCGTGTACACTTTGCCGCCTCGAATGTCGCCGCCCATTAGAAACATGCAATTCGCGTGGCCGTGGTCGGTGCCGCCGTTGCCATTTTCGTGGGCCGTGCGGCCGAATTCAGACATGCTGACGAAAACCACGTCACCCATTCGGTCGCCCATATCCTGGTGGAATGCGGCAATTCCCTGCCCTAGATCCCGCAGCAGGTTGGAAAGGCGTCCGTCGACGCTGCCTTCGTTGACGTGGTGATCCCAACCGCCGCTATCGAGAAACGCCACTTCCAGCCCTACGTCGGCCTTGAATAGTTCAGCGATTTCCTGAAGGCTCTTTCCGAAGCGGCTCGTCGGATATTGGGCGCCATTTTCGGGCTGATAATTGTCTGGATTGATTTTCTTGAGCTGGTCGATGGCCTCAAAAGTTTCTTGTCCCACGCCACGCAGCGCTTGGTCCACGGTTTGGGCATACATCGCTTCGAAGCCACCTTCGACCGTTTGCTCTGGCCCATACATCCGAAATTGCTTGAGGTCGGGGATCGCGACGGCTGGAGCGGAGCCTTCGAGCGTGCGCGGAAGATACGGACCGAATGCCACCGCGCGAAAAGGCGAAGCCTGCGGCTCGTGAGCGACCTGAAGCATGCGATTCAGCCATCCATCTTCGGTCGACTTCACGCCGGGCGTGCCAGATTCCATGAAGTCCTGTGCATCGAAATGCGAACGCGTAGGATCGGGCGAGCCGACCGCCTGCACGACGGCGAGCTGGCCGTTTTTGAAGAGCGGCTGAAGCGGCTGCAAGCTGGGATGCAAACCGAAAAAGCCGTCAAGGTCAATCGCGGCACTCTGGCCGCCGCGGCTCGGCTGCGGAATCGCGATGCTGGGTCGAAACTGATAGTAGTTTGGCTCGCCGAATGGGACAACGACGTTCAGCCCGTCCATCGCGCCGCGTTGAAACAGCACCACCATTTTTTTCTTCCCTGGAGCCGCGGTGGCAGCCACCGCGCGCTGCAGGAAAGCGGGAAGCGCAGCCATTCCCAACATGGCAATGCCGCCATTCTTCAAGAAATATCTGCGAGAGATTTGCATTGCAACCTCCATTGCCAATTACACGGCGCAGCTCGCTGCTTTAGCGGCGCTGGAATTCCGGCGTGCCCAGAACAAGTCCCGACAGCAATCCTTCGTTGACCTGTTTGACCGGGTCATCCAGGCGCGCTTGCAAGATCTGAGGGTCTTGCAACCTCACCTCAAGCGTCTGTCGCGTCTGCGGATCTACCTGTCCATCGAGGAAAAGATCGAGCGAGCGCTGCAGCGCCATTTGCGGATCCTGGGATGCGTCCTCACCGAACATCTTGCTCAGATCGACGCTGGAACCGGGCATTCGATCACTCGAAAACGCGAGCGCAAAATTAAGGCGGTTTAGCAACGCCCCGGTGTTGACCCAAGTCCGCGCCTTATCTGAATATCCGTTGGGTGTCTGGCACATGAAGAGAGGCTCGCCCATCCGTCCCACCCAGTTAACCAGCGGCAGAGCGATGCTCGTGTCGGCATCAAGCGCACGCGCCGTGCTAGCGACGAGTTCGAACGGCGTCTTGATCTTCGCGCGATAGGCCTCTGTGGACCAGAATTCCGGCGAATAAATCATAGTCTCGAGCACTTTGCGAATATCGCCGTCGCTCGATTCGTATGCTTTTGTCATCCGCTCGACCAATGTACGCGGGGGCGTGTCTGAGACGAAGTGACGCGCCAGGTCCATCGAAATCATACGCGCCGTGTGCGGATCGTTAGCCAGCATTTTCAGCGCTTCCTCGCCGTCCCGCTCGTCGCCATAGTTGAACGTGTGGCCCATCACGACTTTTTTGCCTTGTGCGTGGAAATCCTCGCGGAACAGGAAATCGGGATCTCGTCGTGGCTGGCGAATGCTCCAACCGGTGAGGCACTTGGCCATTTCAATTACATCCTGCTGCGTGTAACCGGCGTCTACGCCGACTGTGTGAAGCTCCATCACTTCGCGACCGTAATTTTCGTTCAGGCCACGATCCTGCTGCTTGCGGGGGGCAGCCTGGCCGCCAGCGGGTCCCGCGTCAGGGGCGGGAAACGTTCCCGGTTGCGGAAAATTGCCACCGGCAAAAATTCCCCCGAAACGCGCCCGGCGGGCAGCAACCTCCGCCTGATGTGCCTGGAAAGCCGCTGGATCAACGCTTAGCCAGTTGTCGAGGTAAAACAGCATCGCAGGACTCTTCGCCGTCGCGATTAGCAAGTCCTGGAATCTTCCGAGTGCGTGAGGCCGGATGGTATCGCGCACGTAGGATGTAAGCAGCCAGCGGTCGTCGCCCTTGGCAGCATAAACGTTGAAGTGGTTGAACCAGAAATCCTCCATCACCGCTTCCAGTTGGCGTTCGCTGTACACGGCCCGGTCCACCTTGGCCATCGAAAGTTCGGCAACCATGCGATTGGGGCCTTGAAGTTTCGCAAGCTGCTCTTCGGCTTTGTCCATATTGCCGTTGCTCGCATCCATCACCTGGGCGACGGCCGCGCGGCGCTTATCTTTCAGCTGGTCTTTGTACTCCTGCTTGGTCTCGCCGGCTTGCTTGGCCGCCTGATTGGGAGGGGGAAATTCCTCGAGCAGCTGTTTCGAAGACATCTTCAGCGTCGGATACTTCTCAAGGCGCTGATCAAGAGCGGAGTCGTCGATCGATTCAGGATGAAGCTGCTGATCGATCCATTTCTCGAGACCCATCTGGCGGACTCGCTCGATATCTCCGGGCCGTGGACCGTAGCCCAGTCGATTGAGCGCATGCTCGATTGCCTGGTCTTCCGTGAGTTCCGTGATCGGAAGCTTGCCTTTGAATTTCTTGCTCAGATGCGTCGATGAGGATTGGTCTTCGACTTGACCATTGCTCGCACCAGCCTTGACACCGGGCGCCGCAAGCGAAAATCCAGCCCCCAGAAAGGCCACGATCATTCCCGCCAGAAGCGCCAAGTTCGCTGCCCTAAGGCGGGCGCGCTTGCGGGATCGCTGCCGCAATCTACTACGCGGATTACTGTTTGGGGCTTTCGCAGAAGCCATGGCTGTTCATTGCCTAAAGTGAGTCTAACCCCGGCTTCCAGCGAAAGTTGTGCCAGCCGCTAAGTGTATGTGGGAAAAGGCACTATGGGCGAGATGTCCGGCGCACGTTGTCCTTGGCGCGTCGACGCCGGGTCACGTGCGCAGCTGCAGCAGAAGAGCTCGGAGCCTTTGCTCGTTTTCGGCGTCGAGGAGGGTGAACTCCACACCAGCGCCTTTCTCCGCGACGTGTCGGATCGTGCCCTCCAATTCAACTGATATAGAGCGGCACGTCAGTGCAAGCTGCAGGACGTCACCAGCCGATCGCTTGGCCGTGGTTCGAAGGAACATCCCGCCAAACCCAATCACAGTGGCCACGCCTTCGACGTCTTCGGAGCCGTTGCGGCCTGTCACCTGGATCTCGATTCCACCAGGCACCAGGATGCGCTCGTGGCGGCGCATGTCTCTACCATGCATATTTTTTACCTGTTCTCGGGGTTAGCGAGACGCTCTGAATCCGTCTAGCGTCCAGGAATCCTGCACCTCGTCGTGACGGAGAACGTAGTAGTTCCCGTCATCGGCGCGCACGCGGAAATAACTCGCGGCCGGCGAGTACCAGCGCCCATCGAGCTCATCGACTCGGTACTCGTGTCCGCGGAGAACAAAACGGAGAGGACGTTCGTCCGCACGATACCCCGCATAACATTCGACGCGAATCTCGCTCATCGCGCCTCCGCGGGGTGGAAGGGTTTCCACCGCAGAAAGGAGATTTACTGCCTTACACAATTCAGTGTATCAGGCCTAACAACCCAGGCAAGCGCGTAGTGTTGGCAATTTCACTGAAGAGTCAGCAGGCTGCTACCGCGCTCTACGGCCTCGCGAGCCTCGGCATTATAAGCCGCACCTAGCAGGACAATCATTGCCGTCAGAAACATCCAAAGCAGTAGGCCTATGGCAGACGCCAAGCCACGGTACACCGCGTCGTACGGCACCCGACGCACATACCATCCGAAGGATATGTCTACCGCCCACCACAGTACCGTAGCCACAGCGGCACCCGGCAATAGGCACCTGTAGCCCGGGTGGCCGGGGCGGCCGAGCCGGTAGAGCAACACCAACACACCCATTGCCAGCACGAAAACCACCGCCGCGTAGATCGCAAGCTCAAGTTCGCGAACCAAAATCACCGAGCGCGTATAGTGCGCCAGCCATGCCCGCGTTTGCTTCCCGAACACGGTCATAATCACGACCGCCAGCATTGGGACAATTGTTAGACAGACCAGCGCCAGCGCACGAAACTGACGCCGCCAATATCCCGGCCGAAACAAGTCGCCTTCGATGAGCCGGAATCCCTCCATGTAGCCGACCATCACCTGCGTACCTGCGAGAAGCGTTCCCGCAAGCCCCAGCCAAATCCAGCGGCCCGGATGCGCGACTCTACGAACGAAGTACTCGGTGACTACCTGCGACGCTCCTGGCGGAAGGATCATATTCAGACGGTCGGGAATCTCTCGCAGCGCATCGTGGAACCGCGATGTTCCTCCCACGATGCCCAACGCGAGAAGGAGTAACGGAAAAAACGCCACGAACATGTTGAAAGCGATGGCTTGACTCAAGGTAACGCAGTCCGGAAAAACCCGGCCCAGAGACCGAAGAAGGTTGCGCAGCACGCCAGGCATAATTCGACGGATTATACGGGAACTCGCGGCAATCTCGGAATTTTCTAAGGGTTTCTTGCCCAACCGCCCTTGTGGACGAGCCAAAGGCGAAGGTAAACTCAGCATTATTGCGATCAGGGAGATCGCGCTGCGTGACTTCAGGTCCTAAGGCCACCACAAGCCGAAGCGAGGAAGTTGTTCGCAAGCACCGCGATTTTCTCTGGCCGGCGGTGACAAACTACTATCGCGAACCTTTGGTAGCCGACCACGCTTCCATGCAACACGTGTGGGACGTTGAGGGCAACAAATATCTCGATTTCTTCGGCGGAATTCTGACGATCGGCGTTGGCCACTGCAATCCCAAGGTCACGACTAAAATCAAGGCCCAAGTCGATCAACTGCAACACACTTCTACGCTCTTTCCGAATGAGGCGATCGTCGCGCTGGCCGAAAAGCTCGCTCAGATCACGCCGGGAAAACTGCAAAAGAGCTTTTTCTCAAACTCCGGCAGCGAAGCAAATGAAGCGGCTATCCTCCTTGCTCGCATGGCAGGTGCCTCTTATGACGTGATTGCGCTGCGGCACGGCTATTCGGGCTCTTCAACCCTCACCAAAAGCGTAACCGCACAGGCCGCTTGGCGCCGCGGCGGCGTAGTAAGCCAGGGGATCGCCCACGCAGTGAACCCATATTGCTACCGTTGTCCGTTGCACCTGAAGTACCCCGATTGCGGCGTAGCCTGCGCGAACGATGTCGAAAACCTGATCCAGACCGGTACCAGCGGCTCCGTAGCAGCATTTCTGGCGGAGCCGATCCAGGGCGTCGGCGGCTTCATCACACCACCACCTGAATACTTCAAGATTGTCTATCGGATCGTGAAGAACTACGGCGGCCTGTTTATTTCCGATGAGGTGCAAACGGGCTTCGGGCGCACCGGCCGCAAATGGTTTGGCATCGAGCAATGGGAAGTGGTGCCCGACGTGATCACCTGTGCTAAAAGCATGGCCAACGGAGTTCCCGTCGGCGCTACGATCACCACTGCCGAGCTTGCCGATAAATTCCAGGGCCTGACGATTTCCACGTTTGGCGGCAACCCGGTTACGTCTGTCGCGGCCCGCGCAGTAATTGAAGTGATCGAAGAAGAAAACCTCCTCGAAAATACTCACGTGGTGGGCGGCTATTTCCGAAAGAAGCTCGATGAATTGCAGGAAAAATACCCGCTGATCGGCGACGTTCGCGGCATAGGCATGATGCAAGCGATCGAGCTCGTCCGCGACCGCCAAACCAAGGAACCTGCTCCAGCCGAGACGACCGAACTGATGGAACGAGCTAGAGCAAACGGACTTTTGATTGGCCGCGGCGGCCTCTACAGCAACGTAATCCGCATGGCGCCGCCAATGAACATTTCGAAGGCCGACGTCGACGAAGGCATTCGTCTGCTCGACCGGTCTTTAGGCGAGGTACAACGAAAGTAAGTTAGGACCATTTTGATTTGATCTGACGTACCGAGGAGACTTCCCATGCCCGGCCTCTTCGATCGCGAGATCTACCTGGATATTGAAACGCAGCGACTTTCCCACGAAGTCGACGGCGGCTGGAGCAATGTCCGCGCTTTCGGACTTGCCGTTGCAGTCACATGGGACAAAGAACGCGGTTTCCGTCACTGGTACGAAGAACAGGCCTTAGCGCTGGTCGGCGAGCTCGAAAATTTCACTCAGATCGTTACCTTCAATGGCAATCGCTTCGATCTCGAAGTCTTGCGTGCCTACGCACCCATCGATGGGCTGCGTCAGCGGTCGTTCGATGTCCTGGAGGTTTTGCACAAACAGCTCGGCCGTCGCGTCAAGCTTGACCAACTCGCGCGCGAAACGCTCGGCACCGCTAAGAGCGGCGACGGCCTCCAAGCCGTTGAATGGTGGCGTGCCGGACACAAGGATCGCGTCGCCGCTTACTGCGAGACGGATGTCGCGATCCTTCGGGACGTGGTCGAGCACGGCCGCGCCAAAAGGTACGTGGTCGTTTCCGCCCGTCAAGTTCCAGTTTCATGGGATTGACGATCACAAACTGCTCAGAACGCTTTACACCGGTGTATCCTGAATTGGTGACCCGTTCTACTCGTCGAATCCGTGTCCACGCCGTGGTCCGACCAATGCGGCGAATCGGCTGGACCATTGCGATTGCCTCGGCGTTGCTAGTGGCATCGTTCACCGTGGCTCTTCGAGCGCGCGCCGACGGCTCAGACCGCATACACTGGAAGCAGGTCCCCGAAGCTCAAGTGAAACTCGACGACAAGACGCCGCTTGCTTGGAGCGTCTACCAACCGGTCAAAGACAAGAAAGATAAGAAGGCCAGCTCCACTCTGGTTCTGATCCTTCTTGGTCACCGCTATCTGATGTTGAACCTGAAGGACAAGACCGTGTACGAGGTTGAACCTCCGCAGCTACAGGCGCAAGGTTCAGACTTTGAAAGCAGCGATCTAGCGGATCCATCTCACGCCATCGGCACCTCGGACTGGGATTCCCGCGACGTAGGTCCCGAACAGCTTTACAAACTCACGCTCGGCGATTACGGCCGCGTCCTGCAGGTCACCCTGCCGCATCCTCTCGACCTTCGGCTTGGATTGTACTGAGCTCCCTTGCGAATGTGAGTAAACGCCAGGCGTGCACCGCCTAAGCACTACTTAGACATTCGCAACCGTCCGGTATTACTTCCTGAATGGCGTTTGGGACGGGAGCGGGCGATGCCAGCAAAAAAGACCTTAGTCGGGATGGGAGACACCGGCGACCCAGGGTATCCCGACCAGGCCGTCTTGCACTTTGACCTCGATCACATCGCCGCGGCTAAAGCTGTCGAAATCGACGCGATCCACAGGAACGCGTTCGAGCCGGCGTCCGTCGCGCCATGAAATCACCACCAAGCGCCTGCTCGGAACCGGTCCAGGCATCGCGAATTTACCCACCACTCGGGTCTCTTGCAGAGTTGGCGGCCCGCGATCGAATGCCCCGTTAGCGAAGAGTAGTAAGGCCAGGAGCCACGGAACCGGAACTAATCCGTAATAGATCCGCTTCATCGCCTCTACTTCTGTGTGGCGCAGTGCGCGCCGCTCTACCCACACTGCCAGGCCAAGTGTAGGGAAAAACAGCACGCCGATGAAAATCAGGATGCCGTCCAGCTCCAAAGCCGGAAATCGCACGCTCGCTGCCACAAATGCCAGCGCACCCACCAGAAACACTGCCGTGCGATTCAGCAGCTTGCGGCGTAGTGAAAACTCGGCGGCAGACGAGTTCAGGCCGCAAAAATCGCAGATATCAGCGTCGCGTTCAGCTCCGCAATTCAAACATCGCGTCATACGACGATCACAATACTCTCCGGACTGACCGATACCGCAATGCCTGATGGCACGGTCTTCAGGGACACCCCACCTGCTCCTCTAATATTAGACACCACAGCCGCTCGGCTGGTTTGTATTTTTGTTTAAGCTTTATTAGGGAGGCTTGCTATTTCACGGTCCGCACACTGGACGGTTGCGTGTCGAGGCAAACCATGTTTTCGTCGCGCCCGTTGGACAGAAGCTCGCAATCGATCGTCTGCGCACTACGCACCGCCTGATCGTAATTCGCTCCCGAAGCGGTGGCGCAGTGCGTGCCGCCTTTAAAATTCATGCACACTTCGTAGCGCGTCCGTGTCGCTTGCATAGTCGAATAGACCAGAATGCCGATGAACACGATCGCCGCAATTGGAATGATCCATCGCAGCGGACTTTTTTTGTTGGCCATGGCAGACGGCGAATTATTAACCTATCACATCGAAGCCGGTC
The DNA here is from genome assembly GCA_030037435.1 of Candidatus Acidiferrales bacterium. GTDB lineage: Bacteria > Acidobacteriota > Terriglobia > Acidiferrales > UBA7541 > Palsa-295. The sequence goes on from JASHRI010000151.1 coordinate 17,111, forward strand.
TCGCAGGCTTCCTCGCGCCCTCGGCCCGGCGTGCCAGCTCTCGCTGAATGTATCCGTGCAGGTGGGGTGCTAATCCTTCGAGTTTCACGATCTCTTTCAGGTCACGCAACGTCAGGTTCGGCAGAAAGGCCAGCACCACCGGCACCGGCGTATGACGATTCCGCACTAGCGCCATTCGAACATCATACTGGCACGACCATTTCGGATGCTGCGCAATCGCAATCACCACCCGTTCCGGCGTGGCCGGTTTTGCCAGCACCTTCAGCACCTGGCTGACTGTCAGAAACGCATTGCCGAGGGCCAGCTTGATCGCCTGTGGATAGCCTTCGGCGAGCACGGCTCCAGCCACGCGCGCCGGGCCGCGCCGCGCCAGTGTTAATTTCTCGCCTGCGGGCAAATGCGGCACACGCGTCAAAATCACTTCTTCCGCTAGCCGGCGAATATCCGCTGGCGCCGATGGCAGAAGGCTTAATCGCACGAGATCGAACAGAAACAACTGTCGCACCGCTGCCAGCGCGATTCGTTTCGGCGTCCGCGGATGCCGCGCCAGCCGCAGCCGGACGCCCTCATTCGCAGTCCATTTCCTCATCTCGCCCACTGCCCCTAGAACCTTTGCGGGCAAATCCAGCCGATCAAGCAATGCCGTCACGTGCGGCTCTTCCAGGTTGGGATTTTCGAGCAACTCGAGCAGAATGTCCTCGTTGACCTCGTGCACGAGCAATTTCAGTTCCTCGCTTGAGGCCGACCGGGCGTGCTCCAGCCGGGAATCAGATTCAGGCGGCATGTCCGTCAGCACGGGTGCCGCGCAGTGCCAGGCGCACAGCAGCCTCTGCCGGCGAAGTCGTGACCGTCACCCAACGTGTGCGCGGAACCGCTTTTTTCACTTCTTCCTCGATCGCCAAATCGAAATACTTCGAGCGGCCGTGAACGCCCCCAACCTTTGCGATCGGCAGGTCTCGCTCGCGCCAACCCAAATCCTTCGCGGTGCACGCAACCAACTCGGCAAGCGATGCAGCCGCCGACGCAAGGATGCCGCGCGAAACCGCATCGCCTTTGTCCGCCAGTTCCGCAACCAGCGGAAACGTCTTGGGAAACACGTCGTCTGGATTCTTCGCCACCTGTTCGAGCAGCGAATCCCAATCGCGTGCCC